>CAZUFU010000006.1:0-44528 GCA_964619875.1 uncultured Oscillospiraceae bacterium | reverse complement strand
TGGTTTACCAGCTGCTTAAATATGGTGTGAGTGCAACCACCCTGCTCTGGATGGCACCTTACATAATATGCGGTCTCATCGTAGGCCTGTATGCCAAGAAGCATGATTTTGCCTTGAGCAAAGGCCAGATAATGTTTATAGTTATCATCAATGAACTGCTTATTACAGCCCTGAATACAGGGGTGCTTTATATCGACAGCAAGCTCTACGGTTACTACTCAGCCGCGTTTATCTTCGGAAGTCTTGTTCCGAGAATTGCCATCTGCGTAGGTAAAGCCATCGTATTCGGGCTGGTGCTGCCGGGCCTTACCAAGGCGCTCAAGCATCAGGTAATCAGTTAATCAATCATATTAATAACATCCGACTAAAAACGCCTTCGGGCGTTTTTTTGTTAAAAAATATTTTAGACCGTGCCCGCTTTCGACAAATTTCGCGGTTCATGTAGTGTATCATTGAGCTGTGAGGTAGGAGAAAGTGGTTATTTATTCTGAATATCTTTTTATGGAGAATTTTCTCACGGGAGGACTGCTGCTGATTCTTACAGCCGGAATGGCGGGAGACAGGCCGGGCAGGCTTCGGATACTTATGGGAGGATTGCTTTCCGGTGCAGGAGGCTTTACCATTTTCATGCCCATATGGGGTGTGACAGGAGCAGTTGTGAGGCTGGCACTGGCGGCGGCAGTATGCACGGTCGTTTTCGCAGAAATGCCACTGAAACCAAAAAAGCTCTTAAAAAGAACCGCTGTTTTTCTTGCCTTGACTTTCCTTTCCGGCGGGGCAGCCATGGCCTTTACATTATGGAGGCAGATACCTTCTGTCAGCGGCAATGGTGCCCTGTATATGGAACCTCTTACCTATGGGGGACTGGTGATGATGGCAGTTCCGGCCTTTGCCGTTACATTCTGGTTCATAAAGCTGGTTAAGGAAAGAAGGATGGAACATATCACAAGGGGAAAAGTGTGTTTGACCATAAAAGAGCAGGTTTATTCGTTTGAGGCTCTCGTGGATTCGGGCAACAGTTTAAGAGAGCCTTTTTCGGGTAGGCCGGCAGTACTTATTGACAGAAAGGGTGCTGCCAGACTTCCTTTTGGTCCTGAGGATGCAGAAACGGGGGCAGATGAGACATTGAAAAACCGTTTTGTCATCGTGCCGTACAGGACTGTGGGAATGTCTGAAGGATTTCTGAAGGGAATAAGGACTGACAGAGTCATCTTTGGCGAAAAGGAACTGAAAGGGGCTGTTCTGGCTTTTTACGAAGGTGATTTCGGTGATTTTGAGGTTCTCATGAGCAGGGAGGTTCTGGATGAAGGGATTATATAAAAGGGCAAAAGATTTATGCAGGCTTTTTTCGCTGAAATTGAGGCTGAAATTGAGCCGGAGCCTTTATTACATAGGCGGGAGTGATGTACTGCCGCCGCCGCTTTCTGCAGATGAAGAGGAAAAGATGCTGAGAGCTTACGCTTCCGGCGATATGAACGCAAGAAGCATACTTATTGAACACAATCTGAGGCTGGTGGTGTACATAGCTAAGAAGTTTGAAAATGCAGGAGTAAATGTGGAGGACCTGATTTCCATAGGGACCATAGGCCTTATTAAGGCGGTGAATACCTTCAAGCTGGATAAGAAAATCAAGCTTGCCACATATGCTTCGCGTTGCATCGAGAACGAAATTCTGATGTATCTTCGCAGAAACACCCGCCTTAAGAGCGAGGTAAGTCTCGACGAACCGCTTAATGTTGACTGGGATGGAAACGAACTTCTACTGAGCGACATATTGGGTACGGAAAACGACATAGTATCCCAGCATATTGAAGAGGAGGTAAACAGAAAGCTTCTTTACGCTGCCATGGGAAAGCTGGAGCCCAGGGAAAAGGAACTTATGGAAATGCGCTTCGGGCTTAAAAGCGGCAGAGAAATGACCCAGAAAGAAGTTGCTGACAGATTGGGAATTTCTCAGTCATACATATCACGTCTGGAAAAAAGAATAATCACCAGACTTCAGCGAGAGATAAAAAAACTGGGTTAAATTGGCCCGTATTAAATACGTTGTCATAGTACATAACAAAACCATAACAGAAATTTCATTTACGATAGGGTGGGTGTGTTACTATGGCGAGCAAGGTTGAAATATGCGGTGTAAATACTGCCAAACTGCCTCTTTACAAGGAGGCGGAAATGATGGAAATGATAGAGAAGGTCAAGGCCGGAGACATGGAGACCAGGGATAAATTTATCCAAGGCAATCTCCGGTTGGTGCTCAGCGTAATCCAGAGGTTTTCCAACAGGGGAGAAAACCCGGATGACCTGTTTCAGGTAGGCTGTATCGGATTGATTAAAGCGCTGGATAATTTTGATACCAGTCACGGTGTAAAATTCAGCACTTATGCTGTACCTATGATAATCGGTGAAATCCGCCGATATCTCAGGGACAACAACTCAATAAGAGTATCACGCTCTATGAGAGACCTCGCATATAAATCTCTTCAGGCGAGAGAAAATCTGGCGAGCAGACTTCAGAGGGAACCAACGGTTACGGAAATAGCCGAAGAACTGGATGCCAGAAGAGAGGACGTGGTCATGGCACTGGAATCCATTCAGGAACCGGTGTCACTCTTTGAACCTGTATTTCACGACGATGGAGACGCCATATACGTTATGGATCAGGTCCAGGACACTAAGAACACCGATGTGAAGTGGATAGAGAACCTTTCACTTTCCGAGGCAATGAAAAAGCTTTCGCCAAGAGAGCGGCACATACTGAACATGCGGTTCTTTGAAGGGAAGACCCAGATGGAGGTAGCAAAGGAAATATCAATCAGCCAGGCCCAGGTGAGTCGACTGGAAAAAAATGCCCTCAAATATATGAGAAAATACGTGTAGAAAAAGCACCGGCTGGAAGGTCGGTGCTTTTTCGTGCGGTTGGCATGATTATTGCTTTATTTTTTACTATATAACTTATAGCAAAAAAGGAGAAAAACAGATGTTTCATCCATCAATATTCAATGATGTACTGGCGCCTGTTACACAGGGGCCGTCTAGCTCCAATACTGTGGGTCCACACAGAATAGGTACCATAGCCAGAGCCATGCTGGACGGAAAACCTGAATACCTTAAAATAGAGATGAGCAGGGGCGGAGGGTTCTACGATACTTTTTACAGCATGGACAGTGACAAGGCTTTCCTTGCAGGGATTCTGGGGAAGGACCTGATAAATTTTGATCTTGGAGCCGTTTATCAGGCTGCAGAGGAAGAAGGACTGAAGTATGAATTCGTCTTTTCTGACAGAATAGCCAAACAGCCTACAGAAATGGGAGAACTGACCCTTAAATCCTCTAAGGAGACCATAGTGCTTACAGGTATAACTCTTGGAGGCGGAGAGATTCTTATCAGAGATATCAATGGCGAGCCCTGCGAAATAAAGGGAATATACCCTGAGGAGATAGCCATAAAGGGTTCTGATAAAATATGCCATATTCCATCTGTCTACCCGATGAAGACAATTAAGGAAGCTGTGCCGCCATTTACATGCAGTGAAGAAATGATAGATTATTGCCGCAGGAATGAAATTCCGTTATGGCAGGCAGCATTGGATTATGAGTGCAGTCTGACAGGCCTGAGCGAGATAGAAATTATGAAAACTGCAGAGGAAACACTGGATATTTCATATGCATCTATAGAAGCAGGCTTCAAAAAGGGCATAGAATTTGAAGGTGTGACAGTGGCAAAAGCACCGGAAATAAAAGAAAAGCTGGAAAAATCTACACTCATTCCAATGGGGGCAGCGGACACCGGTGCTCTGGATGCTCTGGCAATCATGGAGTACAGCAATTCCCACGGAAAGATAGTCTGCATGCCGACAGGCGGAGCTTCAGGCATAATACCTGCTGCCATAAAGAATACATCCAGGGCTTTGGGAAAAACCAAGGAAGATGAGATTAAAGCGCTTTTGACAGCCGGACTGATAGGAGTCTTCTACTTCCCGACTCATTACCATGGTGCACTGGGATGCCAGGCTGAGGTAGGAGTGGCCACGTCAATGGCTGCGGCAGCGCTAACATCGTTAATAAGCGATGACCCTGAGGCGGGTGAAAGAGCTGCTGTTCTGGCCATGCAGTATATAATAGGCCAGGTGTGCGACCCTATCGAGGGTTATGCTCAGATACCTTGCTTCATAAGGAATATAGCGTCGGTATCTCTGGCTATGACCTGCGCCAATTACGCGGTGCTGGGAATTGATACTGCTGTAAGTCTGGACGGTATGGCGGATGCAGTGCTGAGAGTAGGTGAAAAACTTCGCGGCGGCAGAATTAACGACATGGGAACATGCATGAGCAGTTATAGTGCAAATCCATGCAGCAGCTGCGGCAAGTGTAAATAATTAAACAAGGAGGATTTAAAATGAGAATCGGAGTATTAAAGGAAATCAAGAACAGTGAAAACAGAGTGGCGGTAATTCCGGCTACTGTGGCCGAACTCATAAGACACGGCCATGAGGTGCATGTTGAGCACGATGCAGGTCTTGGAAGCGGTTTCAAGGATGAAGACTACAGCAGGGCAGGAGCCGTAATTGAGGCAGATGCTGAAAGCGTGTGGACAAAAGCAGAACTGCTGTACAAAGTAAAGGAGATTCTGCCTCAGGAGTATAAGTATCTGAGAGAAGACCTGATAGTGATGACATACCTGCATTCAAACGCCCATAGAGATGAAACAGAGGCTCTTATGGCTGCAAAATGTCCGAGCATTGCTCTTGAGGACATCTCATCTGACAGACCCGGTCATAAATGGCCTCTTCTGGCAAATATGAGTGAACTGGCAGGAAAGGGAGGCTTCCTCGCTGCACTTCATTTTGCTCAGTCTGTAAACGGCGGTCCGGGACTTCTTCTGGCCAACGTATGCGGGCAGGATGCGCCTGTAATCACGATAATCGGATGCGGAAACTCCGGAATGGGTGCTGCAGAGCTGGCAGCAGCATTTGGAAATACAGTTAAAATGCTGGATGTAGACTTTGATGCTATGGAAAAAGCTAAAAAGGAGCTGCCGGGCAATGTGTCCTTCCTCCACTCCAACAGAGAAAACCTCGTGGAATGCCTTAAGATTTCCGATGTTGTAATCAACTGCATTTTCTGGCCAAAGACCAGAAAGGATCATCTGATTTACAGGGAAGATCTGAAGCTCATGAAGCCGGGTGCCATGATTATAGACGTTGCGTGTGATGATGAAGGTGCAGTTGAAACATGCAGGAGCACTTCTCATGAAGATCCTGTTTATTACGAGGAAGGTATCCTCCATTACTGCGTAGATAATATTCCTTCAGCATTTTCAAAGAGTTCCTCAACCAGATTTGCTCAGGACAGCCTTCAGTACATTCTTGAGGTTGCAGATAAGGGGCTGGTTCAGGCTCTGAAGGATAATCCGCACCTCAGAAGAGGTCTCACTACATACGGCGGAAGACTGACTATGGTTGAGACAGCCGAGAAACTGGGGATAGAGGGAATATCTCCTGATGAACTGGTAAAGGAATTATAGACAATAAAAAGCGCGGCGAAAATTCGCCGCGCGACGAAAAATTGTCACAGGAAAATTATTCTTTTGACGGCAACTGTGATACAATAATAGCAGCGATAATGAAGACGATGCCGATAAGCTCTCTTGGCGTGAAGCTTTCGTGAAGAAAAAGCACTCCGAAAATGGCACTGAATACGGCCTCAAGACTCATGAGCAATGAAGCAACTGTAGGGTCGGTGTATTTCTGAGCAGTCACCTGCAGAGCATAGCAAAGGCCTACTCCCAGAACTCCGGTATAAAGGATGTTAGGTGCACATGTTATGAACTGAGCCATAGTCGGTTCTTCAACAAACAATGCAACAATCATAGATGCCGCACCGCCAAAGAGGAATTCAACAAAGGTAAAGTGAATACCTACTACCTCACGTATATATTTTGCAATGAGCTGAATGTGCAGCGCAAAAAGGATTGTGCTGGAAAGTATGATAAGGTCACCCTTTTCAAATGACAAGGTGTCGGTAAGACACAGATTGTAGAGACCGATTACCGCCATGATAATACCTGCGAAAATGAATTTGCTGCTTTTGCGGCGGAACACAATATAGCCTACAATCGGGACAAATATTATGTATATGGAATTCAGGAAGCCCGCTTTGCTGGCAGTGGTATATGCGAGACCCATCTGAACGAGAGTATTTCCGGCAATGTTGGCTATGCTGCAGAGAGGAGCAGCCGCAAGAAGCTTTTTGAAATAAGCTTTGCCGTAGGAAAGATCTGTGATTCCTTCAGCCCTCAGGGAATCTCTGCGCTGATGCTCCATAAACAGGATGAGGGGAATCATAGCGATTGCGCCGGTTATATACCTGGCAGCCATAAAGGAAATGGGGCCTATTACGTTGGCAATTGTTTTCTGAAATATGAAGCAGCTGCCCCAGATTGCGGCGGCCAGAATGAGTAATAAATTAGAAGTTATAACTTTGTTTTTGTTGTGCATTTCTAACCTCGAAGCATAAAATATTTTTCCGAAATAAGATGCAAAAACAGTGCCAAAGAGCGCTGCAAATAAAAAAATAATATAAACATAATAATCAAAAGAAAAGAGGATAAAAAAATGGAAAGAAAACCTAAAATCGCGATTTTAAGATGGGAGCAGGGGATTACACCTCCTGCATTCATGCAGCTGGAGCAGATGCCGGGAAACAGCACAAATGTAGCTTCATATCCTTTCCCTGTAAAGCTGGTGGAAGTCAAGGGAGCCGGAGTTGAAACGGTAATTACCAACCCGAGCAAAAAGCTTCTGGCAGATATGATTGAGCTTTCAAAGAAGCTTGTTGAGGAAGAGGGAATAGAAGCAATCACAGCAAGCTGCGGCTTCAACGCTATTTTCCAGGAAGAGATGGCAGCAGCCCTTGATGTTCCTGTATTTCTTTCATCACTTCTTCAGGTTCCTTTCGTCCAGACAATAGTGGGTAAGGACAAGGCTGTTGGTGTTGTAACTGCTAAGAAGGATTCCCTTACTCAGGAACACCTTCATCAGTGCGGAATAGGTCCGGATGTGAAGACTGTGGTTATAGGTCTTGAACATAATCCTGAATGGAACAAGCTCTTTGACGGCTCCAACGCAGAGGCAGATATGTCAGTTGTGGAAAAGGAAATCGTAGGAACAGTAAAGAACGAAGTGGCAGATCATCCTGAAATTGGTGCAATCGTTCTCGAATGTACAGACCTGCCTCCTTTCGCTCAGACCCTTAGAAAGGAACTGAAAATGCCTGTATTTGACTTTAATTCGATGATAAGCCACATGGCCATGGCTATCAGCGAAATGAAAAATTATTAAAATTAAAAAATTAAACTGTGTTGTCGCACAGCTGATTTGTTATGCCGGCTGTGCGACTTTTATAGCATTTGGAGAGGATTTTTGAAAATGGGATATTATGATTTTGACACGGTAATAGACAGGAAAAACACAGATTCATTCAAGTGGGATATGAACGATGAACTGTTCGGAAGCAAAGATGTAATTTCCATGTGGGTAGCAGATATGGATTTTGCCTGTGCTCCTCAAATTGTGGAGGCAGTCAAAAAGCGGGCAGATCACCCTATTTACGGGTATACTGTCAGACGCAAAGAATTTGTGGAAGCAGTGGCGGGATGGCTTAAGAAAAGGCACAGCTGCGCAGTTCCTGAGGAATGGCTCGCTTTTGCTCCTCCGGGTGTAATATTTGCTATACATACCATGCTGCAGATAATTACAGAGAAAGGTGATAAAGTTGCTGTTCAGATGCCGAATTACGATCCTTTATTTGATCTGGTAAGCAAGGCCGGCAGAAAACTGGTAGAATGTCCTATTGAACGAAACCCGGATGGGGAGTATAATGTAAATATAGATCTGTTTAGGGAAATAATAAGCAGAGAGAAGCCTAAGGCGATTATTACATCCAGCCCTCACAATCCTACAGGACGTGTATGGACGCGTGATGAACTTGAAAAAATGGCGGAAATCTGCCTGGAAAACGATGTTTTCATGATAGTAGACGAGATACATGCTGATTTTGTCGCAAAGGAAAGAAATCATATCGCATTTGCTTCCCTGAGCGAGAAAATCGCAAAAAATTCAATGGTCTGCTATTCAGCCAACAAAGGATTTAACCTGGGCGGACTGCAGATGTGCTCCCTGATAATTGCAGATGATGAAAAAAGAAAAGCCTTTAACGAGCAGATGTCAATTATGCAGACCAGACTGGATACAGCTTTCGGAGTGGTTGCAACCATGACTGCATATACTGATCCGGAATGCGAGAGGTGGCTGGATGAAGCCATAGAATATGTGGAATCCAACAAGCGCTTTGTCAGTGAATATCTTAAAGAAAACTGCTCTCAGATTGCTGCACTGGCAACTGAAGGAACATACTTTGCGTGGCTGAACTGTGAGAAGACAGGAATGAAGGGCAGAGAACTGGAGCGTTTCATGCTGGAAAGAGCCGGAGTAGCATTTTGTGCAGGATATGAGTTTGGCGAAGCCGGAGAAAGCTATCTGCGTATGAACCTTGCTTGCCCGAGAAGTATTGTTGAAAAGGCTCTGAGGCAGATTACCTCTGCTTTAAATGAAAAACGATAGGAGATAGCGTCTGTATGAATAAATACTTCGAACAGAACCTGAGACTGGTGGACTATATAGATGGCCTTATGATTGTAGATAAGGACTGCATTATCAGGCATTTCTATACTGCATATCCTGATATTGTTAAGCTTACACGAGAAGAGCCGATTAACCACAGCCTTTTTGATATATATCCAAACTTAAAGCGGGAGGATAGCTATATCTGCCGTGTGCTGAATACAGGTGAAAGTTTCATAAATTATGAACAGACATATGTGGATTATAAAGGTAATACCATGGATGCCGTGTGCAGTGCAGTGCCAATAAAGGAACAGGGGGAAATTATCGGAGTTATAGACCTGGTGGTTTACAAGAGCGCCCATGTAGATGGAAGACGACTGTCATTTGATACCAGCCTTATCAGCACCTTGCAGAAAAGTTATAACTCCTCTAACGAATCATTGGACGATATTATAACTCAGGACAGCCAGATGCTGAGAATAAAAGAAAAGATACTGGATACAGCAGACAGCGATGCTCATGTGCTGGTTTACGGAAAGACAGGAACCGGCAAAGAATTGATTGTAAATGCAATTCAAAAAACAAGTAAGAGAAAAGATGCACCGTTTATCAAGCAGAACTGTGCAGCGATTCCAAGTTCACTTCTTGAAAGCATTTTGTTCGGAACAACCAAGGGAAGCTATACGGGTGCACAGGATACGCCGGGACTCTTCGAGCTGGCAGACGGAGGCACGTTGTTTCTGGATGAAATAAACTCGATGGAACTTGATGCCCAGGCTAAGCTCTTAAGAGTTCTGGAAGACAAGAAGATAAGGAGAATCGGCTGCAAGGAAGAAAAGAACGTTAACGTTCGTGTCATAGCAGCTATGAATGAAGACCCTGAGATGTGCGTAGAAAAGAACAAGATCAGGGAAGACATTTTTTACAGATTGTGCGTTCTGCGATATGATATACCTGAGCTCTGCCAGCGAAAAGGAGACGTGCCTCTGCTGATAGAATATTTCCGCAAATACTTCAACAAGAAGCTCGGAAAGCAGATTATTGCCTATACCGAGGAGGTGCAGGATATCTTTTACAGATACGACTGGCCTGGTAATGTACGTGAACTGAAGAACGTGATTGAATCAGCTTTCCATAACAATCATGAAGCAATAATAACGCGTAATGACATACCAAGCTATATAATGGGACGGCTTGAGTTGGATGATATCCGTAAGGAGGATGGTGAGAGCTTGTCCTTGAATGATATGCTGTCCAGATATGAGATTCTCCTGATAAAAGATGCATATGAACGTAACGACCGGAGCCTGACCAAAACTGCTAAAGAGCTTCAGGTCAGCAAACAGAATCTGGCTTATAAAATAAAAAAATACGAAATAAAATGATGATGTCAAAATAATTTGACAAGCGCGGATAGGATTAATGTGTACATTCTGTGTTAAAACTGTGCTAAAACTGCGAAGAGTTTTGATATCACTAAAAAGCGTCATAATTTTTTGACGCTTTTTTTTTGAAACTTAAAAAATGTCAAAATAATTTGACAGAGATTGCTTCATAAATTTTGAGATAATCAATGAAAGCATGAAAAAAAAGGGCCGTAAAGGAAATAGCTGCTGGCTGGCACGATATTTGCGTTATTGTTTATCGAAAAAAATAAAACTCATATTATGAGAGGAGGAAAAAAATGTTTACGTCAATATTGGCAATCGTACCACCTATACTGGCTATTTTGCTGGCAATCATCACAAGACAAGTAATTTTATCTTTATTTGTTGCTGTATATGTTGGTGCAGTAATGGTATCCGGTGGAAACCTTTGGGAAGGTTTCTACAACACCTTCTTTGAATTCATATTACCTGGATTTGAAGATACAGACCACCAGAGAATTCTTGCATTAACCACTTTCTGCGGCGGCTTCTCACTTCTGCTTGAAAAGAACGGCGGAGCACAGGCATTCGCCAATGCAATTCATAACAGCATAGGTAAGACTGCAAGAGGTTCTCAGCTCTTCGCATGGGCAGCAGGTATATTCATCTGGTTCTCCGATTCAACAAACCCTGTACTCGTAGGACCTGTTTGCAGAGGTATCACAGACAAGGCAAGAGTTTCCAGAGAAAAGCTTGCTTACATCGTTGACTCTACAACTTCAGCAGTACCTACATTATTCCCTATTTCTGCATGGGGCGCTTACATCATAGGACTTATCGCATCATTCTATGCAGAATCCAACTTCAGCGGAAATCCTCAGAGCGATTTCATCGCAGCTATTCCGTTCCAGTTCTACACAATCGGTTCAATACTCATGGTATTCATCGTTGCAATGACCGGATGGGACTACGGTCCAATGAAGAAGGCTGAAGACAGAGCTCGTCTGACAGGACAGCTTTGCAGAGAAGGCGCAAGCATTAAGAAAGAAGTTAAAGTTGAAGAACTTCCAGAAGGCGCAAAACCGACAATCTGGAACATGCTTCTTCCTGTTTTCGTTCTTATTGCATTCATCTTCATCGGTTTAGCTTACACCGGCGACATTAAGGCAAACGGATTCATCGGATCTCTGGCAAACGGAAGCTCACTCAGATCCCTTGACACTGCGTTCATACTTGCATCTATCGTTGCTGCAGTAATGGGTATTGCTACCAAGACATTCAATTTCAAGAAAGCACTTAACACATTCATCGATGGATGTACAAACATGATGGAAGTTCTTATGATCCTCATGCTTGCATGGGCCATCGGAAGTGTATGCTCCGCATGCGGAACAGCTGCATACATCGTAGACGTTTGCGAAGGCTTCCTTACACCGACTACAATGTGCGTAATCGTATTCATCGCTGCATGTCTGACTTCATTCTCAACAGGAAGCTCATGGAGTGTATTCGCAATCTTCACTCCGATTGCATGCTCAATGGCAGCAGCTATCGGCGCTCCTATCGGAATGGCAATCGGCGTTGTACTTTCCGGCGGTATCTTCGGAGACCACTGCTCACCTATTTCCGATACAACAGTTATGTCATCAATGGGTTCATCCTGTGACCACATCGACCACGTAAATACTCAGCTGCCATATGCACTTACAGTTGCAGGCTGCTCACTTGTAGGTTATCTGATCTGCGGAATTATGCAGGGCGGCGCATTCGTTGGACTGGCAGTTACACTTGTGCTTATCTGCGCAGTATCCTTCGTTCTTAACAAATACTTTGGAAGAGGCAAGGATGGCAGCACATCTGCATAAAGACTAATAAATCAGGAAAGCTAAACTGAACAGTTTTCCAAAATTAAGGACTGCGCACTGAAATGGTGCGCAGTTCCATATGTTATCGGGAGGAAATAATGAACTATTCAAAAATAAAAAATGCGCAGGACATCACGTCTCATGGATATGCAGAGGCTAAAGAGAATGTTCTTACATTGGTGGATGGTGTCCTGCAGCAGCTTGATGCGAGGAAACGCCTTCATGAAATGATGCACAGGGAAGGCAATCAGCTTATAATAGGAAGCCGCTCTTTTGATCTGGACAAATTCAAGCATGTGTACGCATTCTCATCAGGAAAAGCAGGCAACCATATGGCACGTGCCTTTGAAGACATACTGGGAGATTACCTGACGTTAGGCATCACTATTATCAAGATAAAGGATGAAGAAGACGTTTATAAAAAGACGGAAGTGTATATCGGAGGACATCCCCTTCCTAACGAAGAAGGAATCAAAGGATGTCAGAGAATGATTGATGTGGCTGAACAGATGGGACCTAATGATCTGCTTCTGCTTGGACTTACCGGAGGATGTTCCGCACTCATGGGTTATCCTGTAAAAGGCACTACCCTGGAAGATCTTAAGGAAGCTACAGACGTTATGCTTAAAGCCGGAATGTGGGTAATGGATATCAACGATATCAGGGGACACCTTTCAAGAATGAGCAGAGGAAGACTGGGACAGCATATTAAGGGAGCCAAGATACTCTGCTTTGAAATATGGGATGCGGTAGGTCTTGATGATATCACTGACTATTCCGAACCTGTTCCTATCATGGGAACTCCTGTTGGATACGACACAATCACTTTTGAAGATATAAAAGACATCATACATAAATATGGAATTGAAGATAAGCTGCCGAAGAACATTGCAAACTATCTTCTTAACTACGATCCGGCGGAAGAAACACCGCAGAAAATGACAAACGATGTAGATTATTATATTGTGAATACTCTTCCTGATTCCTGCAAGATCGCTCTTGAAGTTGCAGAAAAGATGGGAATTAATGCATATGTGCTTACAACCTATACAGAGGGTGAAAGTAAAGATTACGGAACATTCATGGCTACTCTTGCCAAGGAAATCGCCAAGAACAACAGACCTTTCAAGGCTCCTTGCTTCGTGGTTTCCGCAGGAGAGACAACTACTTATATAGACGACAATTCCACTATAAAGGGACACGGAGGACCTTCCCAGGAGATGACAGCTGCTTTTGCACTGGCAGCAGACGGACTGAAGAATACTTGCCTGCTTTCTATGGACAGCGAAGGAACCGACGGTACAACACCGGTTGCAGGAGGCATCACTGACGGCACAAGCTTCAGCGTTGCAGTTGAAAAGGGAATAGACCTCAGAGAAGCTCTTTCATCCCATGCTTCATACGAAGCTCTCAGTAAGATGGGAGATACCATCCTTACTGGAAATACTGGAACAAACCTGTGCGACTTCAACGTACTGTATGTAGGTCCGCAGGAATAAGAATGTACATTATATCTTGTTAGGAGGAATAAAATAAATGAAAACCTTAATTAAAGACGTAACTGCTCGCGCGCTGATTGACTGCAAGGGCAAACCGCTTCTGGAAGTAGATGTTATTACAGAAGAGGGCGTGATGGGCAGAGCTGCATCACCATCAGGCATCTCCGCCGGAGAACATGAAGCTTTTGTTCTCAGAGACGGAGATAAGAACTGGTATGACGGCAACGGTGTATTCAAAGCTGTAGACATGGTAAAGAATGTCGTGGCTCCAAAGATAAAGGGAATGGACGCTCTCGACCAGAAAGCTCTTGACGAGGCTCTTATAACTCTCGATGGAACAAAAAACAAGTCAAAGCTTGGAGGAAACGTTACATACAGCACCTCTCTCGCAGTAATGAGAGCTGCTTGCAGCACTCTTCATGTATCGCAGTATAGATATCTCAATCAGGGAGAAATTAAATCCATACCTCTGCCTACATCAGATATGTTTGCAGGCGGAAGCTATGAAGACGATACAATGCCTGTACAGGAAACCACAATCGTTCCGTACAAGGTATCATCTATCGCTGAAGCAACAGAAATACTCTGCAAAGTATATAAAAAGCTTCCGGAAGTAATCCGTGAATTCCAGGGAGGCAGAAGACCTGAAATAGGTGCTATGTCTGAATATATGGCTCCTAGCACAGACTTTATGGATTGCCTGGATATCCTTTATGAGACAGCCAGAAGATGCGGCTGTGAGGATAAGATTGCTTTCCATATGGACTGCGCATTCAGTGAAATCTACAATCCGGAAAGAAAGACTTACAACTACTGTGGCAGAGAGGTTGACCTGGATGAAATCATAGGAATCCTCAAGGCTGCTACAGAAAAATACAACTTCCTGTACATCGAGGACCCTGTAGATGAGGACGACTGGGAAGGATGGGCAAAGGCTGCAAAAGAATTAAGCAGAACAACCCTTTGCGGAGACGACCTGACAGTTACAAACATCGAATATCTGAAAAAGGCTAAGGATATGGGTGCCTGCGGCTCCTTCGTATTCAAGCCTAATCAGGTTGGTACAGTTACCGAAGCCATGGCGGCTCAGAAATATGCAGTAGATAACGGAATGTTCTCAATTCCTTCTATCCGTGCAGGCGGCGTAAGCGATGACCCTGTAGCGGATATGGGTGTTGCAGGAGGAGCTGCTGCAGTTAAACTGGGACCTCCAAAGTTCGGTCATGCTATCCACATCATAAACTCACTTCTTCGTGCAGAAGACGAGTTAAAGAATGCAAAGCCGTTCGATTTCACACCGTTTATAAAGTTCAATGATTAAAGACTGGAGGTAGAAGATATGCCTATATTATTACCGGAGGACAGAAATGTAAAACTCCCGGAGATGCTCAAGGTCAGACAGAATTTTAAGGACGATAGCATTGAGGATGTAGCTGCCTGCGTAAGCGACATTTTTGCTCAGGAAAAATTCTCTTCCCTGGTTAAGCCGGGACAGAAGGTAGCTGTCGCTGTGGGCAGCAGAATGATCGACAGAATTCAGATTATAGTTAAACAGATTGTTGAAGAGCTTAAAAAGCGCGGCGCTGAGCCTTTCCTCGTAACTGCCATGGGTAGTCACGGCGGCGGAACACCTGAGGGCTGCAAAAGGATACTGGCTGACTTTGGAATTACAGAGGAGTCGGTAGGTGCCCCTATAAAGGCCGATATGGATGTAGTAAAGCTTGGAACTACAGAAGGTGGAATCGATGTCTACACAGACAAAAATTCCTACGAAGCTGATATGACAATTCTTGTAAACAGAATCAAGCCTCATACCGAATTTACCGGTAAATATGAAAGCGGTATCTGTAAGCTTTCAACTATAGGTCTTGGAAGACATGTGGGATGTACAAGCCTTCACAAGGGTGGTACTCTGAATTTCGGAACAATTATTCCTGAGGCAGCAAAAGTTGTCTTCGATAAGAGTAATGTAGGTTTCGCTATCGGAATTGTTGAAAATGCTTTTGACA
Organism: uncultured Oscillospiraceae bacterium; assembly: GCA_964619875.1. Lineage (GTDB taxonomy): Bacteria > Bacillota > Clostridia > Peptostreptococcales > Anaerovoracaceae > SUG1106. The sequence goes on along the minus strand of CAZUFU010000006.1, from coordinate 29,162 downwards.
AGGTTAAGCTCATAGAGGGCATGACCAAGGATGAGATATTTGACAGAGAGCCGGAGCTCCTTAAAATAGCTAAAGCATCCATGCCATCCATAGGTATTCCGGAAATCGACATTCTGGTAATAGAAGAAATCGGCAAGGACATTTCCGGTTTCGGAATGGACCCTAACATTGTAGGCTTAATCGGACCTAAGGCTGATGAACCTAGTGTACCTAAAATCGGTAAGGTTATCGTGCTCAGACTTTCAGAAAAGAGCCACGGCAATGCATGTGGTATCGGCTTAGCTGATCTGACCACCAGAGAAGTATATGACAATATCGATTTTGAGTCCACTTATGCAAACAGCTTTGCATGTGACGGAAGTTTCGGATACTGGACTGAATATATTCCTATCGTCATGAGTGATGAGCAGGAAGCAGTGGCCGGTGCAGTAAAGATGCTCAGAATCACTGAACCTGAAAAGTGCAGAATTGTGAAAATAAAGAATACTTTAAACCTCAGAGAAATGGAGATTTCAGACAATCTTAAGGCATTTGTAGAAAGCGATCCAGAGAGATTTACAGTGATTTGATACCATATTCCAAAATGAAATTGTGTGATGTAGTGTCAATATTTGTTAGCGAAAGTGAATTGGAGAAAGCCAGCAAATAGACATGTGCACCTGTAGGATTATGTTCTATCGGGCATATTGTCTGTTTTGTTGGCTTTTTTCGCGCCAAAACAGGTTTTCTTAAATTATTAATATAAAAAATTACTAACTTATAGGAGGAGGTAGTAAAAATGGCGAAGTGGGTATACATGTTTTCTGAAGGAGATGCGGGCATGAGAAATCTCCTGGGCGGCAAAGGCGCCAACATTGCAGAGATGACAAGACTTGGTCTTCCGGTCCCTCAGGGATTCACCATAACTACAGAAGCATGCACACAATATTACGAAGACGGCCGTCAGATAAACGACGAGATAAAGGCTCAGATAGATGAGGCCGTAACAAAAATGGAGGAAATAACCGGAAAGAAATTCGGAGACAAGGAAAATCCTCTGCTGGTATCTGTCCGTTCAGGTGCGAGAGCATCCATGCCGGGAATGATGGACACTATCCTCAATCTTGGACTCAATGAGGAGGTTGTGGAAATCGTAGCAGCTAAAACAGGCAACGAAAGATGGGCAAGAGACTGCTACAGAAGATTCATCCAGATGTACTCGGATGTGGTTATGGAGGTAGGCAAGAAATATTTCGAGGAGCTTATCGACCGGATGAAGGAAAAAAGAGGAGTAACACAGGATGTAGACCTTACAGCAGCAGACCTTAAGGAACTGGCAGACCAGTTCAAGGCCGAATACAAGGAAAAGATAGGAGAGGATTTCCCTGACGACCCCAGAGAGCAGCTCATGGGAGCAATCAAGGCAGTATTCAGATCATGGGATAACCCTAGAGCCAACGTATACCGCAGAGATAACGATATCCCGTATTCATGGGGAACAGCAGTAAACGTACAGGAGATGGCCTTCGGAAACTGGTCTGACGAATCAGGAACGGGAGTGGCATTTACCCGTGACCCGGCTACAGGAGAAAAGAAGCTCATGGGAGAATTCCTGCTTAACGCCCAGGGAGAAGACGTGGTAGCCGGCGTGCGTACACCTCAGCCTATAGAGTCCCTTGCAGAAGTAATGCCTGAGGTATTCGAGCAGTTTAAGGATGTATGCAGAACTCTTGAGAACCACTATAGAGACATGCAGGACATGGAATTTACCATTCAGGACAGAAAGCTTTTCATGCTTCAGACAAGAAACGGCAAGAGAACAGCCCAGGCAGCCTTAAAGATAGCCTGCGACCTGGTGGATGAAGGAATGAGAACCGAAGAAGAAGCAGTGGCCATGATAGACCCTCGTAACCTTGATACCCTCCTGCACCCACAGTTTGATGCAGCAGAGCTTAAAGCGGCAGCACCTATAGGAAAGGGCCTTGGAGCATCACCTGGAGCAGCCTGCGGCAAGGTTGTGTTCAACGCAGATGATGCAGTGGAATGGGCATCAAGAGGCGAAAAGGTTGTGCTTGTGCGCCTTGAAACCTCACCTGAGGACATTACAGGAATGAAGGCAGCCCAGGGCATTCTCACAGTGCGCGGAGGCATGACATCCCACGCAGCAGTAGTTGCAAGAGGAATGGGAACATGCTGCGTATCAGGCTGCGGAGATATCATCATGGATGAGGAAAACAAGAAGTTCACCCTGGGAGGAAAGACCTTTACAGAGGGTTCAGAGATATCCCTTGACGGAACCACAGGAAATATCTATGAGGGACTCATTCCTACAACAGATGCAGTCATAGCAGGAGAATTCGGAAGAATCATGGCATGGGCGGACAAGTACAGAAGGCTTAAGGTAAGAACCAATGCTGACACACCTTCCGATGCGAAGAAGGCCCGTGAGCTTGGAGCAGAGGGAATAGGCCTTTGCCGTACAGAGCACATGTTCTTTGAAGAGGACAGAATAGCGGCATTCAGAGAGATGATTTGCTCCGATACTGTAGAGGAAAGAGAAGCAGCCCTTGAAAAGATACTGCCTTATCAGCAGGGAGACTTTGAAGGCCTCTTTGAAGCCCTTGAAGGATATCCTGTAACCATCCGTTTCCTTGACCCGCCTCTCCACGAATTCCTGCCTACAGAAGAGGAAGACATAAAGAAGCTGGCAGATGCCCAGGGCAAAACAGTGGAAGAAATCAAGGACATCATCACTTCACTGCACGAGTTCAACCCTATGATGGGACACAGAGGACTGAGACTTGCCATAACTTATCCTGAAATTGCGAGAATGCAGACCAAGGCAGTCATCCGAGCTGCTCTCAAGATAAAGAAAGCACATCCTGACTGGGAGATGGTGCCTGAAATCATGATACCGCTTACATCAGACGTTAAGGAGCTTGATTTCGTAAAGAAGATTGTAGTTAAGACGGCAGATGAAGAAATCGCAGCAGCAGGAGCAGAGCTCAAGTATAAGGTGGGAACCATGATAGAAATACCAAGAGCCTGCGTGACAGCTGACGAGATAGCAGGAGTGGCTGATTTCTTCAGCTTCGGAACCAACGACCTGACCCAGATGACCTATGGCTTCTCAAGAGATGATGCAGGCAAGTTCCTGGATTCCTACTATGAGAACAAGATATTCGAAAACGACCCGTTTGCAAAGCTTGACCAGAAGGGAGTAGGTCAGCTGATGAAGAGGGCGATAAAGCTTGGAAAGGAAGCAAACAGCAATCTTCATACAGGAGTATGCGGAGAACACGGCGGAGACCCGAGCTCAGTGGAATTCTGCCACAAGATTGGACTGGACTATGTGTCCTGCTCACCGTTCCGTGTGCCAATCGCAAGACTTGCGGCAGCACAGGCAGCTATCGCTGAGAAATAATAAATGCTGAATAAAACAAGAGCACTCTGTGCTGAAATAACAGCCGTGAGTGCTCTTGCTTTATTAGAAAAATATTATTCGTTTTCGATTAAAAGCTCGTATTTCCCTGCACCGTCTGAAATTTTAAAAAGCTTTTCAAATGAAAGCGAGGCAAGCTCTGCTTCCGGTAGTTCTCCGCTTTCCGGAGTAAATACTGCACAGGTACCGCAGGATGAACTGAGCTGGCGGGGAACAGGCTTTAACGTAACCTTTCCCCATTGTTTAGCCTTGCGGCTGAATAGATTCGCATCAAAATTGGTATGAAATGTTATCAGGTACATAAGCTCTTTTATATGCTTATTTGCTGATTTTAATAACGTATTCGTCTGCAACATCTCCGTCTTCTACGGATGCTTTGCAGCCCTGGCTCTGTGCGAATCTGAGAATATTGTTCTTTGCTGTATTGTTATCAACGAGAACTTCAAATGAGCTTTCCTTCTCAAGGGCCTTTTTAGTCATAAGTACAGGCTGAGGGCATGAACAGCCTCTTGCGTCTACAGTCATGGTTTACGCTCCTTTCTTTGAATTGGAAGAAATGTTTACGGCTACAATTACGATAGCAACCACGAATCCGATAATTACTGCAATCTGTCCGTTTGCTGTAGGGCCTTCGCCTGATGAAGCAAGTCCGAAGTTGTGGCAGAAAGCAGCTCCTGCTACCATACCGATAACGGTGATAACGGAATCGATGTTTCCTTCACCGGAAAGAATGAGCTGTCTCAGAGGGCATCCTCCCAGGAGAACGGAACAGAAGCCTACGAGAGCAAGTCCCAGGAAGTTCCATAATCCGTCGTTGTGAGCGATAGGCTGACCTTCGAATCCAACATGGAAGAAACCGAAAGCTGCATTGGCGATTGCTGCTACTACGATGAGGCATACAAAACCGATGAGCATGGTGAAATCCTTGAACATGATGCTGTCTCTGATTCCGGCAACTGTGCAGAATCTTGTTCTCTGTGCGAGAGCGCCTGCGATGAGGCCTACTGCGAGAGACATGATGATAGGAGCATGCATTGATCCAGGACCCTCTGCACTGAATGCGAGAACTGAAGGAATTGCAGCAACAAGTACGAGGAAAACAATCTGGATTACAGGGAATACTGCAGCTTCACCAAGGGAAACCTTGTATGCTCTGTTAAGTGAGAAGCCTTTGTTTAAAGCAAAGATTCCTGCCAGGATACCTACGACGAAACCAACCAGACCAACTACTGCGTTAAGGTCGCCGCCGGCGATTCTGAGCATCATTCTCAGCGGGCATCCCAGGAACATGAGAGCACCAACCATTACGAAGAATCCGAGTACGAATCTTACAAGAGGGTTGGAGCCGGCTCTGGCGATGAGCTCTTTCTTGGAGAATGCCATAACGGCTGAACCGAGAACAAGGCCGATGACTTCAGGTCTCATGTACTGTACAACAGGAGCTGAGTGCAGTTTGAGAGCGCCTGCAGTATCTCTGAGGAAGCAGGCGATACAGAGACCCATGTTTGCAGGGTTTCCGAATTTAACCAGCAGAACAGCCATCAGACCGATGACAGCACCTGCGATTGCGATGAATGTTTTTTCTTTTTTCATTGTTTGGAAAACTTCCTTTCTTTAAAAAAATGTGTATATAAGTTCGTTATTTCAGTAACATAATACCGCTTGCATTGATAAAAGTAAAATTGCTTATATTGATTGTATTTCGAAAACCGATAGATGGAGTTGATTTTTCGGAGAAAAACGGCAAAAAACTGTCGAAAAATTGTCGAAATTGATGCAAATCCACGATTATTAGAAAAAATTATTTTACTTTGCAGGATATAAGTAATATAATGCTCTACACAGACTAAAGAAATCAGGAGACGACAAAGAGATGAAAAAAGTTTATCTGGATAACGGAAGTACCAGTTTTCCTAAAGCACCGGGGGTAGGACCGGCTATGAGCAGATTCATCGAAGAGGTGGGCTGCAATGTGAGCCGCGGAGGATATGAGTCCGCCTACGACCTGGCCGAGAAGGTATATAACACCAGGAGCATGCTGTGCCGTCTTTTCAATTTCAAGGATGAAAGATATGTTGTATTTACACCAAGTGTTACATACAGCTTGAATTTTGTAATAAAAGGATTGCTTAAGCCCGGAGACCACGTGATAATATCTTCAATGGAACATAATGCTTCGGCGAGACCATGTGAGGATATGAAGAAGGTTGGAGTAGATGTTTCACACGCACCATGCGATGAGAACGGTATGCTGGACTTCGATGCTTTCGAGGAACTGTTCAGACCTGAAACGCGGCTTGTGGTTCTGGTTCACGCCTCAAATGTTTCAGGAACACTTCTTGACGCAGAAAGAGCCGGAAAGATATGCAGAGAGAAGGGTGTTTTCTTCGCTCTGGATGCGGCTCAGAGTGCAGGCACGGTGGATATAGATTTTGAAAAATTTGGACTTTCTGCTCTGTGTATAACGGGACACAAAGGACTGCTGGGACCTCAGGGGATAGGAGCCATGCTTCTTGCACCTGAACTTGCAGAGGCCATGGATCCTGTAATATGCGGCGGTACGGGAAGCGCATCCCATCTGCTGACCATGCCGGACTTCATGCCGGACAAGTTCGAGTCGGGGACTCTCAATCTGCCGGGAATAATCGGTCTTAACGCAGCACTGGAATATGTCTGCCAGAGGACTCCTGGTGACATCCTAAAACATGAGCTGGATCTGGCATGCATGTTTATGGATGAGCTGAGAGATGTTGAAGGGATAAGGATAGTGGGGCCTGACGGAAGGGAAAACCGTGTAGGAACCGTGTCTCTGGATTTTACCGGCAGTGACAATGCAGACGTTGCCTACAGGCTGGATGCCGAATACGGCATAATGACAAGGTGTGGTCTTCACTGTGCGCCTCTGGCACACAAAAGTCTGGGAACCTACCCTCAGGGAACGGTAAGGTTTGCTTTCGGCTACAGAAACACCGAGGAGGATGTAAAATATGCAGTCGAGGCCATAAAGACGATTTTAAATATATTATATAAAGATAATTAATAATAAAACAAAACGAAAGAGAGGACTAAGCTATGGCTTTATTAGACGGATTTGATGGTTTAAAGTTTTTTTCACTTTACGGACTGCTCGCAGCTGTAATAATTGTAATTCCTAATTTTATTTTTGCGAAGAAGGGACAGGAAACCAGGCCTGACGATTTGGACACTGCAGGCGCCAAAGTATGCACCATAGAACTGCTTTCCAGAATAGCTCTCAGCATTGTTCTGGTATGCATGAGATTCCCTGTCAACTATCCGATTTTCGGAATACTGGCAGGAGTGGCTCTGCTCATATATTTTGGACTCTGGGTAAGATATTTCAAGGATGGCTATTATTATCCGGATATATATCTCAAGTCATTTTTAGGAATTCCGGTTCCTATCGACACATTTAATATCGTATATTTTGTATTCGTTTCACTGTGGCTCTGCAATATCGTTGCTCTGGTGCTGACTGTGATTTATGGAATCTGCCGCATGATGAATGCACATGCGGTTCTTAATGATTTGAAGTGCAGAATATAGGCGGATTATAAAGCAGGTTATTGAAATGTTTGAAAAATATATCGAGCAGATTCTGAAAATTTTCCAATATGTGGACAGCGCTCTGATTACCGATGAAAAAGGAATAATCAGGTATTACTATACCGGCAGGGAAGATCTTAACCGTCTGGAAAAGGAGCAGGTTATAGGAAAGCATATTCTCGATGTATATGTTAACCTGAATGAATCCAGCAGTACTGTAATGGAAGTTCTCAGAACCAGAAAGCCTGTGCTTAACATGAAGCAGGAACTTAAGACAGGTGCAGATAATGTTGTCCATGCAATAACAAGCACTCTGCCCATAATGGAAGGCAGCAGGCTCATGGGAACTATCGATGTTTCCAGCTATGCTGAAGAGTCCATGGTTATTTCCACGGAAATGATAAAGAAGGACAAAGAGCTGTATACTCTCAGTGATATCGTATCTCTTTCAGATGATATGGTTGAGCTGAAGGAAAAAATACAGAGAGTGGCCGGCACTGATTCCAGCGTTCTGATTTACGGCGAGACCGGTACCGGCAAGGAACTGGTGGCACAATCCATACATACGTCCGGAAAGAGAAAAAACAGACCCTTTATAGTGCAGAACTGTTCGGCAATTCCTTCGACCCTGCTGGAAAGCATTCTTTTCGGAACGGTCAAAGGCAGCTTCACCGGAGCTGAGGATCGTAAGGGCCTTCTTGAGATGGCTGACAAAGGCACACTTTTTCTCGATGAAATTAACTCCATGGAGCTGTCAGTTCAGGGGAAACTGCTTAAGGCCATTGAAGAAAAGCAGTTTACCAGGGTAGGAGGAAACAGCCCCATTCATGTGGATGTAAAAATTATTTCGGCATCAAACCGGATACCTGAGGAATGCGTTGCGGAAAATACCCTTCGCAGCGATCTGCTTTACAGGCTCAGCGTGGTTCGCCTGAACATACCTCCTTTGAGGGAGCGAATGATAGACATTGCACCTCTGGTCTCATATTTTATAAAATTGTATAACTACAAGATGGAAAGGAACATTGTAGATCTGGAGGATGAGGTTTATAGGCTTTTTAACGGCTACAGCTGGCCGGGCAATGTGCGGGAACTGAGGAGCGCTATTGAGAGTGCATTTAACCTCACTCCGGGGAGATTCATAGGGATTTCCGATCTTCCTGAATATCTGGTGGATGCTATGAAGGCCAGTGCAGAATCTGAGCTTTACAATATCGACTTCAGCAAATCACTCAAGGAGATGATGGAGGAATATGAGCTTTTTATTATAAAAAAAGCCCTTTCCCAAAGCAGGAACAAGGCAGAGGCTGCCGCAAAGCTCCAGACCACCAAGCAGCTTCTGAACTATAAAATTAAAAAATATGGAATAGAAAAATAAAAGATTTTTTATAAACGGTAAAATAAATTTTACCGTTTTTTATTACCTTTTAGATGGAAACGGCCAAACATGTTGAAATTACAGGAGTATGTATTGTAATAAAGCTCAGAAAAAGGTGGCACGATGATTGCACTATAAATAGAACATAATATAATAATCAGGAGGACGCCATGAAAATCGGTTTACCAAAAGAAATTAAAGAAAATGAATTCAGAGTTGCAATTATACCTTCCAATGTGAGAAAGCTTGTGGATGCGGGACATCAGGTTTATGTAGAGAAGGACGCCGGCCTTGCGGCAGGATTCACTGATGAAATGTACAAAGCTGCAGGAGCTGAAATTGTTGCCAATGAGAAATCTGTATTTAAGGAAGCTGATCTCATCATTAAAGTAAAAGAAATTTTACCACAGGAGTTCGGACTGCTTGAGGAGAGACACACCCTCTTTACATATATCCATTCAGCAAACAGAAGACCTCAGACAGAGGAACTTCTCAAGTCAAAATGCGTAGCTTTTGCATATGAGGATGTAATGGACAAGGACGGACATTTCATTCTGCTGGAGCCTATGAGCAGAATGGCAGGCGAGGTTGGACTGCTTACAGGTGTGTTCTACACATTTACTACTACAGGAGGAGCAGGAAAGCTGGTCTGCGGAGGTCCCGGAATCAAGCCGATGAAAATCGTCATCTTCGGCGCAGGCAATGTAGGCGTTTCAGCTGCAAGACTGGCCATGGGCCTGAATGCTGATGTGGTACTGATGGATACAGACCTTAGAAAGCTGGAGGACGTTCTGGCAAACAAGCTGCCGGGAGCCAGAACTCTTTACTCCAACAGAGCTAACGTAGAACAGGAAATTAAGGATGCAGACATTGTGTTCAACTGCGTAAAGTGGTTCCCTGGTCTCACGATTATTTCAAAGGATATGCTTAAGCTGATGCAGCCGGGTTCCCTGATTGTGGACATAGATGCTGAACCGGGCGGAGCTATTGAGACAAGTCAGTACACAACTCACGAAAATCCGCTTTTCGAAGTGGACGGAATCAGACACATAGGTATCGCCAATCTCCCGAGTGCCGTGTCAAATTCAGCTTCTGCGGCATTGTCCAACTCTACCATCGGTTTCATCAAGGAAATCGCAGACAAGGGATGGAAAAGGGCGGCCATGGAAAACGATGCTCTCTGCTGCGGACTTGATTTCGTCAAGGGGTATTTGACATTTAAGGATACTTCTGAGGCTTTCGGAATCGAACTGACAGACAAGAAGTTTGTATTTGAAAACTGCTGATAAAAAAGGAGCTGCCGGAAGGCAGCTCCGATTTGTTATGAACTATTCAACCCTTACGCTCTTGCCGTCAAATGCTTTGACATAACCAACGATTTCGGCGGCAGGAATAGAATCTTTAAGCTGCCTGAGAAGCCGCTGACCTTCCATTTCGGAAACTGCGATGAGAAGTCCTCCTGAAGTCTGAGGGTCAAACATTATATCAGTGATGGCCAGCGGAACTTTTCTTGATGAAGCTACGCTGCATCCGATCCAGTTCCTGTTGTTATAGGCGCCTTTTGGAACTATGCCCATTTCAGCCATTTCCAAGGCCTGAGGCAGAAGAGGAAGATGCGAGCTTTCAAGAACTATGGTCATACCGCTTCCCGAAGCCATTTCGTGGGCATGTCCCATGAGACCGAAACCGGTAACATCAGTACATCCGCTTACATGAAAGCCTGTCATGATTTCCGCTGCGGTCTTGTTAAGCATGGCCATAGAGTCGCACAATGCCTTCACCGATTCAGCCGTAATAAGCTCAGCCTTCAGTGCGGTGTTCAGGATACCTGTTCCCAACGCTTTGGTAAGAATGAGCACATCGCCTTCTGCAGCACTGCTGTTCTTTAAAATATGATCCGGATGAACAAAACCGCTGACGCACAGGCCATACTTAGGTTCGTTGTCCTTGATGGTATGACCCCCGCAAATTATGGCTGAAGCTTCTTTGCATTTGGAATATCCGCCCTGCAGTACATCGAGAAGCACGGATTTTTCCATATCCTCAGGCATACATAGAATATTCATGGCAAGTTTAGGTTTGCCACCCATAGCATATACATCGCTGAGAGAATTGGCCGCAGCAATCTGGCCGTAGAGATAGGGATCATCTACAACCGGCGGGAATATGTCAACAGTCTGAATAAGAGCTGTATTATCATCGATTTTGTAAACGGCGGCATCGTCGCTGGTATCGAAGCCGACCAGAAGATTTGGGTCATCAAATTTAGGTAACTGACACAAAACTTGTGACAGGGCACTTGGCTCTACTTTAGCTGCTCAGCCACCGTTCTGGGTCAGACTTGTCAGTTTGATATCTGCCATAATCAACACCTCCTCCTTGTTCTTATAGAAATATTATACATGCAACAAAAAATAAAACAACTTAAAATAAAACAATACAATGTGATGATTATATAAATTTTCTATAATATTTGACAAATTACTGTCGAAACAGTACCATTTAAAGTATGAAGACGTTAATAATTACCAATAATCCAAAAGTGAATATAGAATTTTCCAATAAAGAGCAGATTGATTTCAGACCGGATGCAGGACAGGAGGATATTCTCAGGGCTGCCAGGGATCTTATACACCTGGGGGCCAGGCTTGTGATGCATCCCATGATGGGCAGAATTAAGCCCCATGAGACTCCATACAAGTCTGTTTTTATGGAAGTGCCGGATGAGCCTTGTGAGCTTGATACAGAGAGTCTGATAATAATAGAGGACAGCATTTCTGAAACCGATAAATATTTAAATAATACCTTTATGAAGAAGTATGACGACAGTTTATTGCCGGATCTGCAGTATATTGATCTGTTGCTGCTGAAAACCGGCATGGAAGAATACAGGAGATAGACAGATGGCAACCAAAGAAGAACTGATGTTAAGAAAAGCTGACTATGTGCTGGTAGTTAACAAGGATTTTGATATTATTTACAACTCGAGATTTGATCCTCGTATGGGAAACAAGTCCGACCTGAAGGAATATAAAAATCTATTTGAAATGTATCCTTCTCTTGGAAAAAATAACAGTTCCATTGCAAAGACCATGTCCACCGGAGCGACAGTTTTCAATGACGCTCAGGAGTTTGCAGATATAAATGGCAGAGTTTATGTTACTCAGAATCTGACAATACCTATATTTAGAGAAGGACAGGTTGTGGGAGTGGTAGAACTGACCAAGGACCTGACCACTGTAGGCGACATTCAGGGAAAGAGTGACTATCTTAAGAGTCTCAAGGTAGAGGGAAAATTCCATCCTAACAGAGAAAGCAACGACAAGATAAGCTTTGACGATATCCTTACCATAAATGACCGTATGCTTGATGCCATAGAAAAAGCCAAGATTTTTGCATTAAACAACAATCCGGTTCTTATCTACGGAGAAACGGGAACCGGCAAGGAAATGTTTGCTCAGGCAATGATAAACTATGCGGCCAGCCCAAAGCAAAAGACCATTATACAGAACTGTGCGGCTGTGCCTGAAAATTTAATTGAATCTATTCTTTTCGGGACCACTAAAGGGTCCTATACCGGCGCTGAGAATAAAAAGGGCCTTTTCGAAGAGGCTGACGGAGGAATATTTTTCCTGGACGAACTAAATGCGCTGCCTTATCACGTACAGGGTAAACTGCTGCGTGTGGTTCAGGAAGGAACCTTCAGGCCGATTGGAGCAAGCCGGGAAAAGAAGGTAAATGTAAAGATTGTGGCTGCCATGAACGTGGATCCAATGGAGGCAATTGAAAAGATGGTTCTCAGAAAAGACCTGTTTTACAGGCTTTCAGGCAACATGATATATCTGCCGCCGCTGAGGGAACGAAAAGATGATATCGAATATCTCATAGATAACTATATAGATTATTTCAATGATGTCTACGGCAAAAATGTAAAGGGCATATCTGAGGAGCTGAGGAGCTTTTTCCTTGAATACGAATGGGAAGGCAACGTGCGTGAACTTAAGCACATCATAGAGTCGATGATCAGCATGACAAAGGAAGAGATTCTCCAGTTCAGTGAACTTCCTGTTTATCTTCATGGCAAGATGAATGGCTCCGGAAAATCTTTTGACAACGCTTCTGCTGACAGCGAAGACAGCATTGTGACTGAGCTGAAAAACGGAGGATATGATCTTCGGAGCGTAGTGGAGCAGGTAGAAAGAGATCTGATACTCAAAGTGCTGTCAAAAACCAAGGGCAATAAGACAAAAGCCGGAGAAATTCTTGGAATACCGCGGCAGACCCTGAAGTATAAGATGTCGAAGCTTGGTATTGAAGATATAGAGAAGTAAGATTGACAGAAAGCCGCGTATAATATAAGCATGCGGTTTGCGACAAAAAACTGGCGTAATTTCGACGAAAAGTTATCGCAAAGAAGTATATGGACGGTGCTCAAGCCGCAGAAGCTTTGCAAACAGCCGGTACAAAAGAGTTTTTGCTTGGCATGATATTTGCGTAATTATATTTACGCGTATTATAGTAAAAATCGGCTATGCCGATTAAACATTTAACAAAGCAGCATTTAACATCACCAAAACTATGAAGAAAGGAAATATCCAACATGAATTTGGAACTAAGAAAAGTTGCAATTAAGGACATTCAGTTCAGCGAAGAGTGCAAAGTTGAAGCAGGATGTCTTTATGTAGACCCAAAGAAACTGGAAGAATTAGTTCTGGAAGACAGCAGGGTAAAGAGCGTTTCATTTGACATTGCAAGACCAGGAGAATCCGTAAGAATTGTCCCTGTAAAGGATGTTATTGAGCCTAGAGCCAAGCTGGAAGGCGGAGATACTTTCCCAGGCCTGTTCAGAGAAGATATGCAGGAAGTGGGAGAAGGCGTCACTGTAGCTCTTTCCGGAATGGCAGTTACAAGCACCGGACCTATTGTAGGCTTCCAGGAAGGCGTAATCGATATGATGGGACCTGGAACACAGTACACCAAGTATTCCGAATTGTGCCATCTGGTTATGATTATCGAAAAGCAGGATTATGTTGACCAGCATGACCACGAAGAAGTAGTAAGACTGGCCGGCATCAAGGTTGCTAAAGAAGTCGCTACATACGGCTTCGAAGCAGAATATGAAGCAGAACATTACGAATGGAAATCCATCGGTGAAAAATATGTTGAGTATCCTGAACTGCCGAGAGTTGTATATATTTACAACGTAATGGCTCAGGGTCTTCTTCATGACACTTACTTCTACGGCAGAGATGCCAAGGTAATGGTTCCTACGATGGTTACTCCTCTCGAAGTAATGGACGGAGCTATCATTTCCGGTAACTGTGTATCACCTGGTTCAAAGACAACTACTTACATGCACCAAAATAACGCAGTAATTGAAGAGTTATTCAAACTCCACGGAAAAGAAATCAACTTCATGGGTATCGTTGTAAACCCTCTGATGACCACACTGAAAGAAAAGTTCAGAGACAGAATGCTTACTGTAAGAGAAGCAAAAATGCTGGGAGCTCAGGGTGCAATCATCTCTCAGGAAGGTTTCGGCAACCCTACTACAGACCTTATGATAGTATGCCAGGAACTTGAGCAGAACGGTGTAAAGGTTGTTATTATAACCAACGAAGATGCCGGTGTTGACGGTATGTCAGAATCACTTCCGGACTCTGTTCAGGAAGCCAACGCAATCGTTTCAACAGGTAACTCCAACGCTACCGTTATGCTTCCGGCTATGGAAAGAACCATTGGAAACCTTAAGGAAGTAGAGAGAGTATGCGGCGGCAATATCACATCTATTCAGGATGACGGACGTCTGCTTCTCGAAATCCACGGTATCATGGGATCACATAACTTACAAGGCAACACCAAGCTCGGTGCCATTACTTTATAAAATTTGAGGAAAGGAGAAAAGCTCAAATGGCTGAGATGAAAAGAATTTTATTTTACACCAACCAGTTCTTCGGACAGATCGGTGGAGAAGAATTCGCATATCAGACTCCATTCGTAGAAGAAGGAACTCGCGGTAATGCCAACGCATTCGCACCGTCAATCAAAGGCGGCGAAATCGTTGCTACCATCGTCTGCGGAGATAACTACTTTGTGGAAAATATGGAAGTCTGCTTGGAATTCATTAAAGAACAGGTAGAACAGTGGAAGCCTGACATCCTCATCGCAGGACCGGCTTTCAACGCAGGCCGTTTCGGTATCGCATGCTGTGAAGTATGCAAATTTGTTCAGGCAACATATGGAATCCCTTCAATTACCGGTCTTTACTGGGAAAACCCTGGTGTAGAAATGTACAAGGCTGACTGCTATATCATGGAAGTGGGCAAGTCTGCCGCTACTATCAGAAAAGCAATTCCACTTATCACAGGATTTGTAAATAAATTAATATCCGGCGAAAAGCTGGGAACTCCTAAGCAGGAGCATTACTATCCGAAGGGACAGCGTGTAAACGTTTTCCATGAAAAGAACGGTGCTCAGAGAGCAGCAGAAATGCTGGTAAAGAAACTGAAAGGTGAACCGTACGATACAGAACTTGAGATTTCTGTATATGAAAAGGTTGCTCCGGCTGCGCCTGTTGCTGACCTGTCAAAGACAAAGATTGCACTTTGCACAACAGGTGGTATTGTTCCTCTTGGAAATCCGGATCACATGTATGCAGCTACAGCTAAGTTCTGGAAAAAGTATGACCTTGCCGGCAAGGAAGATCTTACTGGCTTCGAATCCGTTCACGCCGGTTTCGACCCGGTTTACGCAAACGAGAGCCCGGACCGTGTAGCTCCGTATAAGATTCTCAAGATGTTTGAAAAAGAAGGAATTGTGGGTGAAGTATATCCATACCTTCTGACTACAACAGGAAACTCAACTTCTGTTGCAGATGCAACCAAATTCGGTCAGGAAATGGCAGAAGACCTGCTTGCTGCAGGTGTTCAGGCAGCTGTCCTGACAAGTACGTGAGGAACATGTACACGTTGCGGTGCAACAATAGTTAAACAGTTAGAAAAGGCAGGAATCCCTGCAGTTCATATTTGTACAGTAACTCCGATTTCAGCTACTGTAGGTGCTGCCAGAATTTCGGGAGCACAGGCAATTCCTTATCCGACAGGCAACCCTCAGTTACCTCCTGAAAAGGAACTTGCAAGACAGAGAGAAATCGTTATGAACGCTTTAGAGCTGCTGACAAAATAAGCTGATGAACATAAGGGGGCCGGGTCGGTCCCCTTATGTGTAATATGGGGGTAGATGGGTGCTGGTGTGCCCTCTGGTCTTCAAAACCAGTGCGAGGGGTTAGGAGCCTCTTGGGTGGGTTCGATTCCCACATACTCCCGCCAAAAATAGAATATGGAGAAAAATATGGACAGTAATTTACTTAGAAAACTACCGAGAATTGATGACCTGTTAAACGCTCAGCAGATTCAGGAATTTTCACAGGAACTGCCGCGTGAAGTCATAGCAGGTGCGGTCAGAGCCGCAGTGGAGAAAAGAAGGGAAGCCATTCTTGCAGGAGATGTCTCATGTGATGAATCTTGCGTTGCCTTTGAAGCAGTAGTGGATGAAGTGGTGACTGCCCTTTATTTTTTGAAGATAAAAAGTCTGCGCCGGGTTATAAATGGAACCGGCGTTGTTTTGCATACAAACCTGGGAAGAGCCAATCTCAGTGCCAAGGCTAAGGAGGCAGTGGAGGAAGTTGCGGATCATTACTCTACTCTGGAATATGATCCTAAGGAAGGAAAACGTGGTTCCCGCCACACCCATGTTGAGAACGTTATTAGGGAGATAACCGGTGCGGAGGCTGCAATGGTGGTAAATAATAACGCTGCAGCTACCATGCTGTGTCTGGCTGCAATGGGTCGGGGCAGAGAAATAATCATTTCCAGAGGAGAACTGGTAGAAATAGGGGGATCTTTCAGGGTTCCTGAAATGATGGAAGAAAGCGGAGCTTATCTTGTAGAGGTTGGTACGACCAACAAGACGAGGTTAAATGATTATGAAAGAGCTATCACCGAAGAAACGGGAGCTCTCATGAAAGTTCACACCAGCAACTATAAAATAATCGGCTTTACAGAGGATGTAAGTATCGGTCAGCTCAGGGAACTGGGAGACAGATACGATCTTCCTGTCATATACGACATGGGAAGCGGACTGATGATTGACCTTTCTGCCTACGGCATAAACGAGCCTACGGTAAAGGCAGGGCTTGCAGAAGGGGCAGATGTGATACTCTTTAGCGGAGATAAGCTACTGGGCGGTCCGCAGGGTGGAATTCTGGCGGGAAAAAAGAAGTATATAGACCTTATGAAATCCCATCCTCTGGCCAGGGTTCTCAGAGTGGACAAAATGACCCTTGCAGCTATGGAGGCTACCTTTAAGGCGTACTACGATGAAGAAACAGCTAAAGGTGAAATTCCCGTTCTCACCATGCTGACGAGGACTGAGGAGCAGATGAAAAAATATGCAGACAGGCTTAAACGCCTTGTAGACGGCAAAAAAGCTGGATACACTGTGCGGAAAGAAAAGGATAAAGGAATGGTTGGCGGTGGCTCCGCTCCGTCCTCATATCTTGACAATATCGTACTAAAGATTTATCATGAAAAATATTCAGCTCAGGAACTGTCAGCAAGACTCAGGAATGGAGTGCTGCCTATCGTAACCAGAATCCGGGATGATGAGCTGATTATTGACATGAGAACAATAATGGAAGATGAAATTCCCATTATAGCGGAAAGACTTGAGGAAATTGCAGAATGAAAAATATAATTGTCGGAACTGCGGGACATGTGGATCACGGCAAGACCTGCCTCATAAAGGCGCTGACCGGCATGGATACGGACAGGCTCAAGGAGGAAAAAAAGCGGGGTATAACCATCGAAAACGGTTTTGCTGATATGATTTACGGTGGATATAATATTAGTATTATTGATGTACCGGGCCATGAGAGATTTATAAACAATATGCTCATGGGAATAGGCGGAATTGATATGGTGCTTCTGGTAATCGGACTTGATGAAGGCGTAATGCCTCAGACTGTGGAGCATTTTCAGATTCTTACCATGCTGGGCATAAATCGTGGAATCATAGTTTACACTAAAAAAGATCTTGCAGAGGACGAGGAGTGGATAGAGCTTGTAAAGGATGATGCAAGAAGCCTGGTGAAGGGGACCTTCATGGAAAACGCACCTGAAATAGAAGTGTCTGCTCTTGAAAATTATAATATAGACAGGTTGAAAGAACTTATTGTAGAAAACATAGACGATTCGGCACTGAAGAACGACAGCAGGGAACTTTTCAGACTGCCTGTGGACAGGGTGTTTACTATTTCAGGCTTCGGAACGGTGGTGACAGGAACTCTGATTGAGGGATCCATAAGAACGGGTGACGAAATGATGGTATATCCTTCTGAAAAGCCGGTCAAGGTCAGAAATGTACAAGTCCACAATCAGCAGGCTGAGGCAGCTTATGCAGGCCAGAGAACGGCTATCAACGCCGGAGGCATGAAAAAGGAAGAACTGGAGAGAGGAAGTGTACTGGCGTGCAGGGGCTCAATGGAGACGACTATGATGCTCGATGTAAGCCTGAAGCTTTTTGATGACATAGACAGAGCGGTTCTGAATAACAGCCGTGTTCACTTTTACTGCGGATCTTCTCAGGTTTTAGGTAAAGTGGTTCTTCTGGACAGAGATATGGCCGAAAAAGGTGATAGAGTCTATGCACAGATCAGAACTGAAGAACCTGTGGCTTTCAGAATGAACGACAGGTTTATTATTCGTTTTTATTCGCCGGTTGTAACAATAGGCGGCGGCAGAATTCTGGAGGTATCGCCTGCAAAACATAAGCGAAATGATCCTAAGGTGCTGGAATCTCTCAGAATAAAGGATGAAGGAACACCTGAGGAAGTGGCAGAGCTTATCATAAGAGAAAAGAGCAGTTCTCTTATTACAGCGAAATATCTGTCACTGAAAATGAGATTGGGATTTGAACAAGGTGATGCTCTTGTAAAAAAGCTTATAGAAGATGGCAGGGTAAGAATCATAAAAAACGAATACCTTATGCACAGGGAATATATAGATGTTGTATGCAGTGCAGCAGCGTCAATACTTGAAGAGTATCATTCAAAGAATCAGCTGTCTCAAGGAATGGGCCGTGAGGAGCTAAAATCTCGTCTGGAACAGGAGCTGAGAATAAACGACAGAAAAATTATTGATGATCTGATGCTTATTATGGAAGAAGAAAAAATCATGAAGAGCAGCGGACAGACGGTATGCGGCTACGACTTCAAAATTAGTTATTCTCCGGAGATGCAGAAACTGAGGGACAGAATTTACAGGGCTTATAAAGAAGGCAGATATGAGATGCCTACAGTTGAGGAAATTCTAAAAAGCGAGAAGGATGAATCCAACAGCCGTCACGTTATCGATGCCATGGCATCGGAGGGTATGCTGGTAAGGCTCAGCCATCAGTATTATATAGATAAAGAGGCTTTTGACAATGCTTTGGACAGGCTTATGGCCAAGTTATCTGAAGACGGAAGCATTACTCTGGCAGAATTCAGGGACATGCTGGGGACATCAAGAAAATATGCAATGGCAATTCTGGATTACCTTGATCAGCAGAAGATAACACGCAAGGAAGGCGACGCAAGAGTGTCATATTAAAGAGGAGGCAACTATGGATTTTAAGCAGATTGAGGCTTTTGTCAATGTAATTAAATATAAAAGCTTTTCCAAGGCAGCTGAGGCAACTTTTCTGACACAGCCGACAATAAGCACACATATCAGCTCACTGGAAAAGGAACTTGGAGTGACCCTTATCGACAGGCTGGGAAAGGAATCACGCCCTACCAAACAGGGAAGAGCATTTTACAACTATGCCATTAACCTGATAAATACCAGGGAAAGGGCGATTGCGGCAATGGGAAACTTCGGCAAGGAAATATCGGGTGAAATAAGCATAAAAACCTCCAGTATTCCCGGACAATACATCGTACCCCGGCTTGTGGCGGATTTTCACCGCGAGTATCCTGAAGTTACTTTCAGCATAGAACAGTCTGACAGCGAAATGGTATGGAATGATATTGCAGACAATATGGGAGAGATAGGTTTTACAGGTGAATATCAGAACAATGGACTCAAGTACGAGCTCCTCTTTAAAGAACCGTCGGTGCTTATTACCCCAAACAATGAGAAATTTGCAAGGCTCAGGGCATCTTCTGATGTAATAAGTCTGAACGAGATAATAAGCGAACCTTTTGTATGGCGTGAGGAAGGGTCTGCCACCAGAAGGACTTTCGAGGAGAAACTTGTTGCATCCGGGAGAACAGGAAAGGTAAAGGTAGTGGCCACTGTCAACAGCCTTGAAAGTGCCAAGCAGTGTGTAAAAAACGGTTTAGGCGTTACTATACTTTCAAGTGCCGTAGTTGAGAACGACAGAGACAGCGGGGGCTACTTGGTATTTAAAATAGACGACATAGAGCTGGAGAGAGAGTTTTATATGGTATATAACAAGAATACCACTCTGCCGCCTGCTGCGGTAAAATTCAAGGAATTCGTCCTGGGTGTTTTTTCAAAGTAAGGGTTATGGGATAAGGAGAAAGGTATGCTTACAATAGGGAGCCTGGTTGTGGAGAGTCTTGACTATATTTTTATAGTAGACAAGAATTATCGCATTATCTACAATACCAGATATGATGACAGACTGAATAACGAATCGGCTGAGTATTCGTCATATGATATACACAATAAAAAATTTTTTGACGTGTATCCTGCTCTGCGTAAAGAAGACAGCAGCATTGCCAGGTGCATAGAAACCGGCGAGATTGTAATAAACAAATGTCAGGTAACATATGATTTTATGGGAAGAAAATATGTTACCAACAATGTAACCTTCCCTCTCATACGAAAGGGTGAGCTTATGGCAGTTGTTGAGCTGTCCATGGACGTGGATGAGAACGATATGGAAGGCGATTTTGCCGGTGTCAACAGAAAGTTCGATGAATTCGTTCTCAAACTGAAGAAGGATGCGGGCTATGTTACCTTTGACAAAATACTGACCAATAATGAGCAGATGAAGTTCAGCATAGAGAAAGCCAAGCTTCTGGCAACCCTGCCAAATCCGACCTTGATTTACGGTGAAACGGGAACGGGTAAAGAACTTTTTGCCCAGTCAATGATAGACTACAGTCAGGTGCCTAAGAGCAAAGTAGTTATACAGAATTGTGCTGCTGTTCCTGAAAATCTGATGGAGTCAATCCTTTTTGGAACGGTCAAAGGAGTATACACAGGCGCTGAGAATATGAAAGGCCTCTTTGAACAGGCGGACGGAGGAGTACTGTTTCTGGATGAGCTTAACTCCATACCATATGGAGTGCAGTCAAAGCTTTTGCGGGTGCTTCAGGATGGAACTTTCAGACCCCTCGGAAGTAACAAGGACAAACATGTCAATGTGAAGGTGATTGCAGCAATGAACATCGATCCTGTGGAAGCCATGGAAAAGAATGTTATCCGCAGTGACCTGTTCTACAGGCTTTCGGGAGGGCTCATAAGTCTGCTGCCTCTGAGAGAAAGAAAAGAAGATATAAAGCTTTTTATAGATTATTATCTGAGATCATTCAGTGCCACCTATAACAAGAACGTTAAAGGAATGAGTCCGGAGGTGGAAAGAATGTTTATGGAATACCCATGGCCGGGTAACGTACGTGAACTGAGAAATACAATCGAGTCCATGATAGTTTCTCTGAAAGACGGAAATATGATTTCGGAAAAAGAAATTCCGATTTATATAAAGGAAAGAATGAAGCTGCAGCATGTTAACTCACGGGAAATGAGTAATTCTCCTAACAATGGTGGTGAAAATTGGCCACAAGAGTTTGAAGGAAATGAGGATGGAGTCATCAACTATCACGAAATCATGGAGAATGTGGAAAAAAGGCTTATAGAGACAGCCATTGCAAAATCCGGCGGCAACATTAAAGAAGCCGGAAGACTGCTGGGAATACCACGGGAAACATTGAGGTACAGGATTAAGAAACTGGGGATGGAAGAAAAATAATTTCATAGAATAAACACTTAAGCGACAAAAAAACACCGCAATCGACAAAAATTGTGGTGGTTTTTCACCTTTTTGTCGCCGGATTAATTATCCCGGTGGCAGTATATTGCTGCTTGAAATTCATATAAGTGTTGAAAAAAAGCCATTTGTTATTTTTTTAAAAAATTTGGTACGGAAGTTGCTATATATAAGAATGTAAAAATCATATCACTGCGCTTGACGGCGCATGAAAGGAGATTATTATGGAATATGGTATTTTATCACTTGTTCCAGTATGTATTGCGCTGATTCTTGCATTCGTTACAAAAGACGCACTTTTATCATTATTAATCGGATGCATCATCGGTATTATCGTAATGGGACAAAACATTGTTACCGGAATCACTGGACTTTTCCAGACTGCTCTCGGTAATGCGGACTTTATCTGGGTACTCTGTATCGAAGTATTTATCGGTATCCTGGTTGCTTACTTCCAGAAGTCCGGAGCAATCAAGGCATTCGCTGACAAGGTTGGTGCAATGAACCTTTCAAGAAGAGGAGCTGAGGCTATGTCATACGCTCTCGGCGTATTCATCTTCTTCTCCGACTACTTCTCACCTTTATATGTAGGTAACGTAATGAGACCTATCACAGACGAAGCAAAGGCATCAAGAGAATTCCTCGCTTATGTCTGTGACTCCACTTCATCACCTATCTGCTGCCTGATTCCTTTCACTTCATGGGGAATCTATGTTGCAGGTCTGCTGGTTGGAATGGGATGCATCGCTGACTCAGCTATGGGCCAGAGCGTAGTTGTTCATGCTGCTATGTACAACTTCTACTGCATCTTCGCATTAGTTCTTTGCGGACTTCTCGGCTGCGGAATTATCCCTCACTATGGTCCGATGAGAAAAGCAGAAAAGAGAGCTTTAGAAGAAGGCAAGCTTTTTGCTGACGGAGCTACTCCGCTTCTTTCAAAAGAACTTGACAACATCATGCCTAACGAAGGCATAAAGGTTAGTCTTGCACTTGACTTCTTTGCACCTGCAGTGATCATCATTGGCATCACAGTTGGTACTTATGTAATCCTTGGCTCAGCCAAGACATTAGAAGCATTCGTAGTTGCAGTTGCTTATCAGTTTGTAGTAATGGTTCTCCAGAAGAAAGCAACTGTCAAGGAACTCATGGATACAGCAATCGAAGGTATCAAGTCAGTTATGGCTGCTATCCTGATTCTTTCCATGGCTTACTGCATGAACTCCATCACTAAGCAGCTCGGAACAGCTCAGTACATCATCAGCTTAACTGAAAGCTGGATGACTCCGCTTCTCCTTCTGGTAATCACTTTCCTTGTATGTGCAGTAATTTCCTTCTTAACAGGTTCATCCTGGGGAACTTACGCAATCATGCTCCCTATCGTAATGCCTTTAGCATTCAACTTAACAGGCGGCGAACTGGGAACAGTTGTTTACGCAGCAGTTGGAGCTGTAATGGGTGGAGGATGCTTCGGAGACCACTGCTCACCAATTTCCGACACCACTATCTTATCATCACTTGCAGCTGGCTCTGACCACGTTGACCACGTAAAGACTCAGATGCCTTACGCTGGAACAGCTGCAGCAATCGCTTGCGTTGGATTCTTAATCATCGGCGCAACATTATAATTCAAAGGTCTGAAAGGGCGGCGGAACACTGCCGCCCATAATTTTAACTTGAAGTATGGATACGAAAAGAGGTATTTATTAATCATGAAAATCGGTATTGTAAAAGAAATTAAAGAAAGTGAATACAGAGTAGGAGCTATTCCTTCAGCTGTAACAGAACTGACCAGAAGAGGTCACGAAGTAATTGTTGAAACCGGCGCAGGCGCAGGCAGCGGATATTCAGATGAAGATTATGCTGCAGCTGGTGCTAAAATTGAAGAAAAAGCAGAAGACGTTTGGAACAACGTTGATTTAATCTATAAAGTAAAAGAAATTTTCCCTGAAGAATACAAGTACCTGAGAGAAGATCTCATCGTATTTACATATATCCATTCAAATGCGCATAAGGATCAGACAGAAGCGCTTATGGCTTCAAAGTGCACCAGCATCGCTTATGAGGATATTTCTGATGACAGAGGAGAATGGCCTTTGCTCAGTCCTATGAGTGAACTTGCAGGAAAGGGCGGTTTCCTTGCTGCACTTCACTTTGCACAGACTATAAACGGAGGAGCAGGTAAGCTTCTTGCAAATGTATGCGGAGTAGCAACACCTGTAGTTACCATCATCGGCTGCGGACATTCCGGAATCGGAGCATGCGAACTGGCATCCGGATTCGGCAACAGAGTAAACATGCTGGACATCAATTACGATGCAATGCTCAAGGCTAAAGAACATTTCCCTGACAACGTAAACTTTATGTTCTCAAACAGAGAAAATCTTGTTGAATGCCTTAAGGTTTCCGATGTTGTTATTAACTGCATCCTGTGGCCTAAGACAAGAAAGGATCATCTGATATACAGAGAAGATCTTAAGCTGATGAAGAAGGGTGCGATGATTATCGACGTAGCTTGCGATGACGAAGGTGCCGTTGAGACATGCCGTTCAACATGCCATAAGGATCCTATTTATTATGAAGAAGGTATTATGCATTACTGCGTTGACAATATTCCGTCAGCATTTGCTCAGACTGCTTCCACAACCCTTTGCAACGCAACTCTGCCGTTCACAATGGCAATTGCTAACAAGGGAGTAAAGCAGGCATTAAAGGATGACAAGCACTTAAGAAGAGGCCTCACTACTTACGAAGGCAAACTTACACTTCTTGAGACTGCAGAAAAACTTGATCTCCCTTACACAGATGCAAACGAGCTTGTTAAGGAATTTTAATAATCAGGTTCGACAAAAAATATGCGAAAAGAATGACAAAAACTTGTCGCAAAATCAGAATCGCCTCTTAAAACCGAGGCGATTTTTTATTTTTACTATTGAAATTTCAACAAAAGAAATAATATTAAAAAATTTTATAATAATAGTTGAAGTGGCATGGTAGTTGCAATATAATAAAATAGTGATTGTTAAATGCACAAATTTCTAAACTTTTAGAGAAAGGAGACGGTTCAATGGCAATTCTCAAAGACAAGAAGGCTATCATTATCGGCGACAGAGATGGTATTCCCGGACAGGCTATTGCAGAGTGTGCTGAATCGGCTGGGGCAGAGGTAATTTTCTCCTCTACCGAGTGCTTTGTCTGAACGGCCGCAGGAGCCATGGACTTAGAAAACCAGAGAAGAGTCAAAGAGTTTACTGAACAGTACGGAGCTGACAACGTTGTCGTTCTGCTGGGCGCAGCAGAAGGCGAAGCTGCAGGTCTTGCTGCAGAAACAGTAACTCTCGGTGACCCTACTTTTGCAGGTCCTTTGGCAGGAGTCTCGTTGGGACTCTCAGTTTACCACATCTGCGAGCCGGAGGTTAAGGCCGAAATCGATGAAGCTGTATATGATGAGCAGATCAGCATGATGGAAATGGTTCTCGATGTGGATGATATCTGCAATGAAATGAACGCTATCAGAGAACAATTATAATCACGCAGGAAGGGGCGGCGTGTCCGCCTTTTCCTTAAAAAACCTTACAAGGAAATGGATTGTATCACACGGGAATAAAGGAGACGACTTAAATGAAAAAATATGATTTAGTCATTATCGGTGCAGGCCCTGCAGGACTTGCGGCAGGACTTTATGCAGGCAGAGCAAGACTTAACACCTTAATTATCGAAAAACAGAAAAACGGTGGTCAGATTGTAATCACCAGTGAAATTGAAAACTATCCGGGCTGCCTCGACGAGGAAACAGGCCCGTCCTTAATAGATCGTATGGTTAAGCAGACAGAAAAGTTCGGCGTTGACCATGTATTTGACACTGTAACTGATGTAGAGCTGGAAGGCGAGGAAAAGATTATCAAGTGCCTTAACGGCGAATACAGCGCCAAGGCTGTTATTATCGCTGCAGGAGCGCATCCTGTTCCAATCGGATGCCCTGGGGAAAGAGAACTTTCAGGCAAGGGCGTATCATACTGCGCTACTTGTGATGCAGCTTTCTTCGAAGACTTCGAAGTATACGTAGTAGGCGGCGGAGACTCAGCAGTAGAAGAAGCAATGTATCTCACCAAGTTTGCAAGAAAGGTTACCATTATCCATAGAAGAGACGAACTGAGAGCAGCCAAGTCAATTCAGGAAAAGGCTTTCGCAAATCCAAAGATGGATTTCATGTGGGACAGCGTTGTTGAGGAAATCAAGGGAGACGGCCTGGTTGAATCAATGGTCGTAAAGAATGTGAAGACCGGCGAACTTACTGAAGTAAAGGCTGATGAAGAAGACGGAACCTTCGGCATCTTCGTATTTATCGGATTCAAGCCGAACTCAGATCTTTTCGAGGGCAAGGTTCAGATGGACGAAAGAAAATACATCCTTACAGATGATGACATGAAGACAGACATCCCGGGTGTTTTCGCAGCAGGAGATATCAGAAAGAAGAGCTTAAGACAGGTTGTAACGGCAGCAGCTGACGGTGCCATCGCCGCAGTTCAGGCCGGAAAATATATTGAAGAACACGAATAAATTTTAATTATCAGGAGGAATGAAAAATGTTAGAAGTAGATAAGACAACTTTTGAAGCAGAAGTATTACAGGCAGAAGGTTATGTACTGGTAGATTTCTTTGGTGACGGATGCGTGCCTTGCCAGGCTTTAATGCCGCACGTACACGCAATGGGAGACACTTACGGCGATAAGATTAAGTTCACATGCCTCAATACTACAAAGGCAAGAAGACTTGCTATCGGTCAGAAGATTATGGGCCTTCCTGTAATCGCAATCTACAAGGATGGCGAAAAGGTTGAAGAGCTCGTAAAGGACGACGCAACCAAGGAAGCTGTAGAAGCAATGGTTAAAAAGTACTACGAAATGGTTTAATTTAGTAAAAGGAGCTTTTGTAAAATGAGCAATTATGCAGTAATCAAAGGCGCAAGCTATATACTTGCAGCCACACCTGACATGGTTTTACATAACGGAACTACTCAGACCACAGAAATGATTGTAAACCCTGAGTCAGAATACCTCAAGGAGCTTCCAAACCATTTAAGAAGCTACGAAGATGTGCTTTCATATATTCCTAACCAGGTTTATATCGGAAACATGACAAACAAAGAGCTTGCAGAGACTGAATTCCCGTTCTTTGACAAGAAGGCACCTAAGGCCGAAAGATACGGCAAATACGGTGAAATCATGCCGCAGGATGAATTCATCGGTCTAATGCAGATATGCGATGTTTTCGACCTCGTAAAGCTTGAAGCAGGTTTTGCACAGGATGTGAAGGCTAAGCTCATAGCTCACGGAATGCTTAAGGAAGAGCAGATCGCAATTCTTGACAAGAACACAGAAACAGCAGCAGATATCGAAGCTCTCGTAAACGAAGAACATGCAGAGCCTTTATATGATAACTTCAAACTGGTTGGAGCAGTAAAGAGGGCTCATGACGTTGACGTTAACCTGAGTGCTCACGTAATGCTCGAGAACCTCGTATCCAAAGCTTCCAGCGTGCTGGCAATGCTCCATCTCCTGAAGGTGACAGGCATCGATCCTGCAACAGTTGACTATGTGGTTGACTGCTGCGAAGAGGCATGCGGAGACATGAATCAGAGAGGCGGCGGCAACTTTGCAAAGGCTGCTGCAGAAGTAGTAGGACTGACCGGCGCAACAGGCTCTGATGTAAGAGGCTTCTGTGCAGGGCCTTCACATGCTATTCTTGATGCGGCTTCACTGGTTAAGGCAGGAACCTTCAAAAATGTAATCGTGACTGCAGGCGGATGTACAGCTAAACTTGGAATGAACGGTAAAGACCATGTTAAGAAGGGACTTCCTATTTTAGAGGACTGCCTTGGCGGATTCGCTGTTCTTATCAGTGAAAACGACGGAATTAACCCGATTATCAGAAATGATATCGTGGGAAGACATACAGTAGGAACAGGTTCATCACCACAGGCTGTAATCGGCGCACTGGTTACAGATCCTCTGGATGCAGCCGGCATTAAACTTACAGATGTTGACAAGTTTGCACCTGAACTTCAGAACCCTGACATTACCAAACCGGCAGGCGCAGGCGATGTACCTGAAGCAAACTACAAGATGATTGCAGCTCTCGGAGTAAAGAGAGGCGACATCCAGAGAACAGAAATCCCTGCTTTCGTTGCAGAACACGGACTGACAGGATGGGCACCTACTCAGGGACATATTCCTTCAGGCGTTCCTTATGTCGGACCTTGCAGAGATGATATTCTGGCCGGAGATGTTAAACGCGCCATGATTATCGGTAAAGGCAGCCTGTTCCTTGGCAGAATGACAAACCTCTTTGATGGTGTATCCTTCTTAATCGAAGCCAATACCGGCAAGTCAGAGGAAGCTTCTGCAGTGTCCGAGGAAAAGATCAAGAGCCTTATCGGCGAAGCTATGCGTGATTTTGCCAAGTCTCTTATAGCAGAATAAAGCAGAGGGAAGGTATATAGCATGTCAGAAAAGCAGATCAAAAAAATGATTGCCGATACATTTCTCGACATGGCAGACGCCCTTGAGACCGGTTCTTTTGGTAAAAAGTCGGTTATCGGTGTCGCTGTAGCGGGAACAGAACACGGCATGGACAATATATACGAAGGCGTGAAGCTGGCCGAAAAGAAAGGCTTCAAAGCCGTAGTAATCGAAGGAGAGGATGCCCACAAGAAGATGGAAAAAATGCTGGATGAGGGTGAAATCCAGGGTGCAGTGACCATGCACTATCCGTTCCCTATCGGTGTTTCCACAGTGGGCAGAGTCATCACTCCGGGAAAGGGTAAGGAAATGTTCCTTGCTACAACCACAGGAACTTCTTCCACAGACAGAGTAGAAGGTATGGTAAAAAATGCCGTTTACGGCATTATTTCAGCAAAAGCCTGCGGAATCACGGAACCTACAGTCGGCATCGCCAACATCGATGGTGCGCGTCAGACAGAGAAGATTCTTATGAAGCTTAAAGAAGGCGGTTATCCTATCCGCTTCGCACAGTCATCCAGAGCTGATGGCGGTGTAGTTATGAGAGGAAACGATCTTCTGGAGGGTACAGCAGATGTTATGGTAATGGATCCTCTTACAGGAAACCTTATGATGAAGATTTTCTCAGCTTACACTACAGGCGGCAGCTACGAATCCCTGGGATACGGTTACGGCCCGGGAATCGGCGAAGGTTATGACAAGGTTATCATGATTGTTTCTAGAGCCTCAGGAGCACCTGTAATCGCCGGAGCCATTCAGTATGCATCAGAGCTTCTGGAAAACAAGGTTCTCCATATCGCAGCCGCTGAATTCGAAGCGGCAAACAAGGCAGGTCTCAAACAGCTTCTGGAGGAATTAAAGGCCTCATCCAAGGCAGCAGCTCCGGAAGAGGAAGTGAAAATGCCTCCTAAGGAAGTCTGCACTGCGGAAATCCACGGAATTGAGGTTATAGACCTTGAAGATGCGGCAAAAGCTCTCTGGGCTGCAGGCATCTATGCAGAGACAGGAATGGGATGCACAGGTCCTGTTGTTCTCATGGCAGGCGACAAAGAGGAAAAAGCAAGAGAAATCCTCACTGCCAAGGGATATATCGGTTAACTCCTTAAGTTATTCTTAAAAGATATAATGAAAGACACCTTCCTTATTAAATCCGGAGGGTGTTTTTTTGGGTACTCTAAATTATCGTGTGGGTGAGAGAAAGTCTTCTCTAAACTATCGTGTG
>CAZUFU010000005.1:0-46508 GCA_964619875.1 uncultured Oscillospiraceae bacterium | reverse complement strand
CGGCCAGCAGCACAAAAGGCAGACTGAACTTTTCCTCAAACTTTTTATGTGATGCAGCGCTGTCTTTGCTTATGCCGATTACCTCTGCACCCTTTTCCAGGAAATGCGGGTAGAGCTCTCCGAATCCGCAGGCCTGCTTGGTGCAGCCCGGTGTGTTATCCTTTGAGTAAAAATACAGCACTACTTTTTTACCTTTGAATTCCTCAAGGCTGCGCATATTGCCGTTCTGATCCGGCAGATTAAATGCCGGCGCCTTGATACCTGTTTCCAGCATGATTGTATCCTCCGTGTTGTTTCATATCTGTTTCTATTTTAAACGTTTCATCACACGGTTACAAGCACTTTTTTACCTTTATTCCGCCAGTTTCCGTCCCATGATTACACCCATGGCAGAAGCCATCATCAGCCCTCTGGTCCAGCCGCTGGAGTCTCCCAGGCAGTGAAGATTCTTCACGTTTGTATTGAAGTCGGTGTCCATCTTCACCTTGTTGCTGTAGAATTTAAGCTCCGGCGAGTAAAGCAAAGTTTCCGCAGCCGCAAAGCCCGGCACCACGTGGTCAACAGCCTGAATGAAATTGATGATATTAATCATGGCACGGTACGGCATGGCGGCAGTAATATCCCCTGCCACCGCATCTGGCAGAGTGGGTTTCACGTTGGAGCGGGAAAGCTCCTTTTCCCATGTGCGCTTGCCGTCAAGGATGTCACCGTAGCGCTGCACCAGGATGTGGCCTGCACCCAGCATATTGGTCAGTTCACCTACTTTTCTGGCATATTCGATAGGCTGGTTAAAAGGCTCCGTAAAATCATGGGAGCACAGTATTGCCAGGTTGGTATTGCCTGACTTGAGTTCCTTATATGAATGTCCGTTTACAACGGCAAGGTCGTCATCGTAGTTTTCCTGGCTGACGAAGCCGCCCGGGTTCTGACAGAATGTTCTCACCTTGTTCTTGAAAGGCTGCGGGTATCCGATGAGCTTGGATTCATAAAGCACGTTGTTGACGTCCTCCATAATCTCGTTTCTCACCTCTACACGTACGCCAATATCAACCGTTCCCGGCGCGTGGGCTATGTCGTATCTGGCACAGATTTTTTCCAGCCATTCAGCTCCCCGACGGCCTGTGGCGATTACCGTATGGCCGGCCAGTATCTCTGTCCTTTCACCGCCAGAAGTGCCTGCAGCGGTCTCCGGTTCTATTACTATGCCTTTGCAGACTCCTTCCTCCAGAATCACATCACAGCAGTTGTAACCGAAAAGAATTTCCACACCCTTCTCCTGCAGAAATCTCTCGATGGCGAGATAAATTTCCTGAGCCTTTTCCGTTCCCAGATGGCGTATAGGGCAGTCCACCAGCTTGAGGCCGGCCTGAATTGCCCTCTTTCTTATGTCCTTAACCTTTTCGGTCTGGCCGATGCCTTCCACCTTGGTATCTGCACCGAATTCAAGATATATCTTATCCGTGTAATCGATCATTTCCTGAGCAAAAGTTTCTCCGATAAGGTTCGGCAGATCGCCACCCACCTCGCAGCTTAATGAAAGCTTTCCGTCGGAAAATGCTCCGGCTCCCGAAAATCCTGTAGTAATGCTGCAGGGTCTGCAGTTTACACATTTTTTTGTGGTGTTCTTAGGACATCTGCGGTTTTCGATAGCGCGGCCCTTTTCCACTATTATAATCTTCTGGCTGCTTCCCTGTCTTAGCATTTCCAGCGCTGTGAAAATCCCCGCCGGTCCGGCTCCTACTATAGCTACATCATATTTCATATTTTAAACCTCCTGTTTTTTTCTTTGGGCACAAAAAAACCGCCCTCAGGGTACTATAAGCGGAATAACCTATAGTAAACTGTTTGGCAGTTTGTAGAAACATTCACCCATGCCGTCCGCAGGACGGCTCATGTGAACTTATATACGTTATCCGTGCTATTATACCATAGAGCGGTCATTCATTTCAAGCAGAAAATTCACTGATATGTCTCTGAGATGCCTGTGCTAAATCTCGGCGGTCTGGGTCCTGAGCCATGCTACCGTCTCTTCATCAAGCAGCGGCTTCAGGATTTCGTAAACCCGGCGATGATAACCGTTGATCCACTCTCTTTCCTGTTCCGTAAGGAGTTCTGTCAAAATAGCCTCTCTTTCCCACGGGCACCATGTGATAGGCTCAAATTCCAGCATACCGTCCTCGCCTCCGGTGCTGTCCTCAGCTCTGATGCAGAGTATTTCGTTTTCCAGTCTGATGCCGTACTCATCCGTCAGGTATAGACCCGGTTCATCGCTTGTAATCATTCCCTGTCGGATTATACTGTCTCCGCCCAAAGGGCTGATTTTGTTCGGTCCTTCGTGGACGCTGAGCAGATGTCCTACTCCGTGGCCTGTGCCATGGTTGAAATTAAGACCTTTCTCTTTTAAAGGTCTTCTGGCGATTTCGTCTAGTTCCGCTCCCGTAGTTCCCTCTGCAAAACGTGCCGATGCCAGAGCTATGTGACTCTTCAGCACCAGAGTGTAATGCAGTTTCATTTTTTCTGTGAGAGGACCCAGCGCAATGGTTCTGGTGATGTCGGTGGTTCCGTCATTGTATTGTCCGCCTGAGTCAAGGAGCAAAAATCCTTCAGGCTTCAGTGCCGCACATGTCTCCGACTCCGGACTGTAGTGGACGATGGCACCGTTGCTCCCGTAAGCTGCTATAGTATCAAAGCTCAGGTCCTTGAAGCCTTTCTGCCTTCTACGGCATTCCAGCAGACGGTCTGCTGCCCACATCTCCGTGAGCTGGCTGCCATCCTTTATTTCCGCGTTTTTCACCGGCCATATTTCCAGCTTTTTAACTGCCGACTTGAGCTGATATATAAACTGCGTCACAGCAGCGCCGTCTCTGATGTGAGCTTCTCTGGTGCTGCGTATTTCCGTACTGTTTTTTACGGCTTTCATAATTTCTGTCGGGTCTTCTGCATTGATTATGTCTATGCAGTCCGGAAGGCATCTGACCATGGCATAGCTGATCCGTTCACGGCTCAGAAGGATTTTGCCTGCAGGGAGCTTTCCGAGGTCCTCTAAGATCTGAAAATATGACATGAGCCCGGTGGTTTTCGGCAGGTTAGATGCCGCTTCACTATCTTTAAATCTTTCGTTCAGCACGTACAGCCTCTCTCCTTCAGGCTCGATGAGCAGAAAGGCAAAGAACACAGGCGTGTGTTTCACATCATTTCCTCTCAGGTTATACAGCCATGCGATTTCCTCCAGGCAGGTTACAAGATGCATGTCAGCACCCTGCTCCTTCATGGCTTTGCGAACACGATTAATCTTGGATTCTGCTGTCTCTCCCGTCACCTCGAGAGGTATATCGTATATTGGCGATGGGCAAAGCTTCGGTCTTCTTGTATCCCAGATTCTGCCGGCCAAATCAATATCCCAGCGCACTTTATATCGTGCTTCATAGGCCTCCGCCTCACGGCAGCTGACCACGCGTCCGTCAAACCCCAGGCAGCTTCCTTCGGGCAGCTGCTGCTTCAGATATTCCTCTATGGTCGGCACACCGGGCTCTCTTTCCTTCATAAGCTCTATACCGCTGCCCTGAAGCTGGGCCGCCGCCTGCAGAAAATACCGTCCGTCTGTCCAGAGGCCGGCCCAGTTGTCAGTCACAAGCAGCGTACCTGCCGAACCTGTAAATCCAGACATAAACTCTCTGCATTTAAAATATTCATTTACATATTCAGACCCGTGAAAGTCTGTTGTAGGTATAAGATATGCGTCGATGCCCTCCACCTTCATTTCCCGGCGCAGGGTCTCAATCTGCTGTCTCATAAGAGGCTCCTCCATTTCTATCTTATAGATCTTCTAGTATACTTGAATTATATCACATTTTTTATTATATCCCACGGTGCAATTCTGTTTTTCTTCAAAAGTAAACCTGTTTTTCTTTTTTTCAATGGTTTCAGGCGTTGTATGGTTTATTTCTGTATTGATTTTTTCTGTGACGATACTCCTGCAAGCCCTTAAAGTAACCCTTAATTTTTTATTTTCAACGAGTTACAGCTCTTTCGGGTTTATTTTTTACCTCTTTGACTGTGCCATCAAATCATTTTCATACATATGAGTAAAATATGAGTAAACCCAAAAAAAATATTTTCAACGTTTTCCGAAGTTTCAGGTTTACTTTTTGCTGAAAGTTATTTTTTTCCTGCAAAGCGAAAAGCCAGCCTGGTGAAGATACTGTGACGATTTGAACACCTTTTCTATTATGACCAATTGTTTATTGAAGAAACCTGTGTTAAAATAGCCTTATCGGGTGCATAGAAATAAAAAAAGAGGTACATAAAATGAAAAACAAAAATATATCCAAGTTCGTATCGTCCCTCATTTATATTCTCATGGGACTGGCCCTCATAATGAAACCTACTTTGGTAGAAGACGCATTCTGCTATCTGCTGGCAGCCGCCGCAATCATTATAGGCTTTATCAAACTGGTCTCCTATATGGCCACAAAGGTTGAAACAAGAATTGCCGAGGATACCAACGGCTTCGCCATAGGAATCAGCCTTATACTTCTGGGAATTTTCGTCTTGATGAAGAGCACAATGTTCATCATTCTGGTTCCTTTCGTTCTGGGCTTCATGATTACATTCAAGGGTATTGAAGGCATGCAGAACGTTCTCAATCTCAAGAAGTTCGGTTTCGGATATCAGAAAGGCGTGATGGTCGTTTCTCTGGTTATCACCATTTTCGGCCTGGTGGTTATGGTCAATCCGTTCTCAACCATGAAAATCCTTCTGGTAATGCTTGGCATCGGCCTTCTTGCCAGCGGTGTCTTTGACCTTCTGGCGGACATAGTCTTCACCAGAACATTAAAAAAAGAGCAGAAAGAAGAACAGAAAAAAGATCAGTAAATCAAGTAAAATGCCAAAGGCCTAGAGCAGCAGCTCCAGGCCTTCTTTTATGAGATCTGTAAGTGTCTCCTCCATACATCGGAGAAATCGTTTGACGCAGATATTACTGTCGCCGCCCTCTTCGGGGGTAACACAGTTTATGGTCCTCCTCGGCATCTGGAAATCTGCAGTGCACTGCTTTATGCCCGCATCCTTTCTCAGGCTCATGGCAGCGCTTATGGGTACCAGCGCCCAGTGCTCCTTTCTGGCAGCAAAGAATTTCAGCTGTTCCATTATTTCCAGTCGCAGAGGCGCCGTAGCATCCTTGCCGAAAAATGATTCGTGCCACTTTTTGAAGTCTTCGCCCCAGTCCACATAAATTTCCTTCTTTACGTCCAGCATATCCTTTGTCACCACATCAGGGAAAGCGGAATCTGCGGCGCATATCAGTGTCATAGGCTCCGAAAATGCCGGTCTGATTCTGATTCCCTTTATCTGACCTCCTGAGGTGTTAAAGGCTATGTCTGTAGAACCCTGCACCACGCTCTTTCTGGCCATTTCAAACTCCAGATCCTGAATAACAAGCTCGATTTCCGGATATTTTTGCATGAAGGCATCGTAGACCTGCGGCAATATGTACGTTCCCACACTGTGTATGGACGAAACCCTGAGTCTGGCAGGCTCGTCAGCACCAAGTCTCTGCATTTTGTCCACAATCTCCTCATACTTGAGAGCAAGATCATAAAATCCCTCTCCCGCAGGTGTAAGAACTGTCTCCCTGCTGCCCTTACGTCGCGAAAAAAGCTCCTGCCCCGTCTCTCTTTCAAGGGTTTTGATTCTGCTGCTCAGGGACGGCTGGCTGATATACAGTTTTTCCGCCGCTCTGCTCATGCTTCCCCATCGGCATACGGCCAGAAAGGCCCTGATTTCCGCCTCGGTCATTCCGCACCTCCTTAATATTGAGTCTGTTCTATATTATATATGAAATAAATGAATTTTACAATGGTAATATAAAATATTATAATCTGGTTATAAAGTGAAAACCATATTCCAAATCATATCTGTCTTTCATGACAGGCGCAGATGATACAGCAAAGGGACTCGTAAACATTTTTTTCCAGTGGCTTTAGTTCTTCGGGTCCCCTGATCATCTGCTTTTTTTTGCGTACCATCTGCATACAATCTTCAAGGGCCATCTGCATCCGATCTTCACAGGCCGTCCACACCCAGCATATCACCAACTCAACCGACAGTTTGTTGCCTTCCTTTCATAAAGATGATAAAATTTACATTGTAAAAAGGGAGGCATCATCATGGACTATGAAAAGACAGGAAAACTCATACAGGAGCTGCGAAAAGAAAAAGATATGACCCAGATGTCTCTGGCAGACAAACTGGGCGTTACCGATCGTGCTGTATCAAAATGGAAACGGGAAAGAGCTTTCCCGACGTTTCTATGCTAAGGCCTCTCGCAGAAGCGTTGGGCATATCAGTCAGCGAACTGCTGGATGGAGAAAAGAAATCACCGGATAAATTCAGACAGCTTCCTGACGGCGCGGTGGCGATGACGGTTGAAGACGCAGACAGTGCGGCACTGAAAGGGATTCATACATATATCAATGAAGCCCAGAAGAAGGAACGAATCTGGAAAGTGATCTTCGTTATACTGATGCTGCTTTACGTTCTGACTGTCAGCTGGCTTTGCCGGGAACGCAATTCACCGATAAACTTTCAGGAAGATAAGCTGGAATTCGACAGAATCCGTGTGGTTGCAGAAGATGGAAGTGTGGAGATGATATATCTGGATGACCCGCAGGGAGAGGGGCTGAAGCTCCGTATTCAGACTCTCCTTCGCGAGGAAATGCCCGAGGCTGAAACCATGGGAAGTTTAGAAGTGTTGCCGAGAGATTCGGCACAGAACACCCATGTGGAACTTTATGGGCTGGTAACCATTTACAAGGGCGTCTACTATGATCATAAAAGCTTTGAATACTACACCTTTCCCGACATAGGCCAGCTCCATCAGACAGTCCTCAGAATGTGCAGCGATCATCTGGACGATTCTGACCATGATGATCCGGAGAGGGGGTAATTAAAATGAACAAATATCTTTCTTTAATTTTCTTGTACAACAGGGCCAGCCATAAAAAAATCCTGCTTATTGCAGCAGCCATGCCGTTATGCTTTCTGGCCATGTTTTTATTGAGAATCGGCAACCCTTACGAGGCCAGTCCATATATGCTTGTGGAAAGGGCTTTCGGAGGAATATGGGCTGTTCTGGTACTGATTGCGGTGAATCTGATTGGTCTCACATCTGTGGCGAATTCTTTAAACGGAAGGAAAGCCATGAAAGCTACTCATGCAACTACCGGGTACACAATGAGGAGATTGTGTATGTCACCGATTTCATCTTATCTTACAATTTTCCTTTACTATCTCGCTATTATCATAATATTATGGGGTGTTGCAATAGCCTCTTTATACGCAATCGGAAAGCTGGGGCTGGCCATGGCAGGAGCCACAGGCATTGAGACAAAACTTGCCCTGGGTCTGTTAAGAACAGAAATAGGCCACGCTCTTATTCCAATTGCACATCCGTCAGTAATAGCCTTTAATATAGTTTCTGTAATAGCTTTGGCAGGCGAATGTGCCAGATCATGCTATTTAGGCTGGCATAACGGTACACCGTCGGCAGGACTGGTACTGGTCATAGTTCCCATGTTTCTTGTCTGGACCTATAGCCCTGAGAGCAGTTACACACTTATAGCAATTATGATTATTATTATTTACGCTGCATTTTCCATTGGAGATGTGCTTTCCAGAGAAAAACGCCCTAAGGGCGATCCATTCAAGGTTAATAAGTACGCAGGATTGATGGATCTGGACAGCACGGAATTTGATGACAGCGTCCAGCTCGCGGTAAACAGCCCTGCCTCAGTTTATGCCTCATCTTCCTCTGAAACAACATCACTGCTGCATCGATACGGCAGAGCCTCCGAAAGCAGTGACAGAAAAAGTTTCAAAAAAATCAGTCCAGGCTGGCTGAGGCGCAGATTTCTGCCCCTTGGAATAAACCTGGAAAAAGCCAATGCCCTGTTCGGATTGTGTATTTTTATAGGCTTTGCAGAGCATCTGCTTTTCTACGGCAAATTTCTTCTGCAGCTGAAAGTAATAAATAACAGCATCAAAGGAATAACAATAGACTCCGGAATGAAAATGCCTTATTTCTGGGACCTTCAGGAACATACATATTATGGCTACTTTCTGGCCATCCTGCTGGTTCTCTTTATTCAGGTATACTGGAATTACGCATACTACAACAAGGAAACCAAAAGCGTATATGTTATGAAAAGGCTGCCTGACAGAAAGGAATATCAGAGAACTATATGGATATCACCTGTAATAGAGGCTCTTTCCATAGCAGTGATAATGGTTGTGCATACCCTGATTGATTTATGTATGTATGCTGTCGCAACACCGGGAATTGCACTTTACCCGGATTATCTATCGCATATTTTACCATTTTAGGAGGGCGTAAAATGATTGAGGTTAAAAACGTATCTAAAGAATACAAGGGAAAGGTTGCCCTTTCGAACTGCAATATCCAGATTCCCAAAGGCCAGATAATAGGTCTCTTCGGTGCCAACGGTGCCGGTAAAACCACATTGATGAAATGTATAATGGGCTTTCTGACCTTCGAGGGCGAGATTACACTTGATGGAAAAAAGATAGATGAGACCAATATATCCAAGCTGGCTTTTGCAACCGGCGACCATTCTTTCTTCCCGTCTGTTACGGCAGATGACCACAAGTGGTTTTATAAGATGCAGTTTCCAACTTTTAATGAAAAACGATATGAAGCCCTGATGGAATTCTTTGAACTTCCGACAAAGAAAAAAATCAGCGAATTCAGTCTGGGACAGCAGAATCAGTTTGAAGTTGTGCTGGCAATCAGCCAGGGCGCCGAATATATTTTCATGGATGAACCTTTCGCCGGCAACGACGTGTTCAACAGAGAGGATTTTTATGAAGTACTGGTCAGCGTTTTAGACGATGACGAGACGGTAGTCATCTCCACCCATTTAATCGAGGAAATCGCCGATTATATCGACAGGGCAATTCTTATAAGAAAAAGTGAGATTATAGATGATTTGAGTGTGAAAGAGATAGAGGAATCCGGCAGATCCTTAATCGAAATTGTGAAAGAAAAATATGATTACAGGGCAGACCGTATCAGAAAAGCTGTAGATCAGATGAGATAAGGAGAGTCATTAATTATGAAAAAATCTATTATTATATTTATGACGTCGGCACTTCTCTCAGTTGCGATGGTTGCTTACGGCTGGGCCTTCGTGGACGAACGGATTGGTGAAGTCCAGCTTACGGAAGAAACTGTGGCGGGAAATGCGGAGGCGGCAAAGGGACTTACAGTCAGCTTAAGAGCTGATTCTGCAGACAATCTTCATTGGCTGAGCAGCTTCAAATACAGCACCAAGGAAACGGAATCTTCTTTTAACCGAGGGGAAATGATTACAAGGGTTGACACTTCCGTTTATGACGATATCCGCTTCACAGGATGGTCCACTGTGCCTTACTCCACCCAGCTGAAATATGACGGTTTACAAGGATTACAGGATAAGGAAATTCATGCTTTTTATGATGAAATCCAGCAAAAGGTCATGGAAAGCGGCTCCGAAAGCAGCTTGGGGGCAGAAGGAAAAATAAAGCTGAAGGATTACCTGGATTATTATCCTGTAAGCTTCCGCTTCCAGTTTGGTACTAAAATATTTAATTCTGATAATGCTCTGACCGGCTTAAAGGTTTACGATGAAATGAACATGCTTTCCCCGGAAAAGGCCGCGGCATATGATGCCGAGATTAATCTGTATGTGGCCTTTAATAACTTATTCAAAATTCCTGTTATAGAGAATGAATATCAGGAATACAAGATTTCCAAGGTGGATGATTATGATTACAAGACATCTCTGGGTTATAAAACAGATATCGAAAAGCCTATGAGTGAGAGTGAGGATTTTTATGAGTTTGATCCCATAATAGCCGTACAGGAGGAAAACATCATGGATGGCAAAAGGTGGTTTCACCCGGACCTTTCCGGAGGTCTGTCATATGAAGCCATCGGCGAAGCTGAGTCAGGCGGCGAAGCTGACACCTCTTATGTAGGAAAAAAAGCCGCTGACTACAACCTAAAAAACAGAATGCTTTTCATCGTCAATAACAGAACAGCAAAGGGTTCTCCTGTGGATGTTTCGCAGATAAGCAATGGCTATGGAATATATGAACTCCCTATTGAAACAACAGCTACTGCAACCGTGCGAAAAGGCCGAAGAAGCAGTACCCTGCCAAGCCCGAAGCCTTTAAGCAGCCAGCTGTCCATGGTCTATCCCCTGGATGAAGCTGCTGAATATGTGGAAATGAGCTTGTCCGGTGACCACAGATATTTAGCTGTTTTCTCAGTTAAAGACGGGACTTACTTCGTGGACATGGTTGATGCGGATAACTGGACTTCCGATGGTCCGGTTGAGGTATTCCCGGCATCAGAAAAAATGACATACGCCTGGGGCGAGGATGAAAGCCTGGCAATGACAAACCATCGGGGTTATGTGGCAGTTTTAACCAGAACAGGAAGCGATAACAATCCTTATGATATTATCTATAGCGGAAAAGTCCCTGGTGACTTCGATGAAGCTTTCTTTGATACAGAGATGGTTTCTAAAGAACATTCCTATGCTCAATACAAATATTGTATCGACAGAGGTCTGGCGGTTGCAGCAAAAGACGGAAAGGTGGCCTTGGCTCAGAACCTGCTGGTAAGCAATTCAGAAACCGATATCAGAAATGCAGCCCTTGAATGTGCTGTTATGGACAAAAGCGGAGTACTATACAGGGGCAGATTAAAAAGCAATTTAGTAGACCTGGATTATGATATGAGTGAAGAAGAAATTCAGACTGTAATGGATCTTACTGGCGGTGCCGCAATGAAGCAGATTATAGAGCCTGTCAGAAACGAGAACCGGTGTGAATGGTAGTGAGATAATCTTTACCTTTCGTGCTCTGCTTTAAATAGTAGTAAGTTCAGCCGAGTATAGAAGTTTTGCACTATTTTATACCCGCCGCAGCGCCTGCTGATATAATAACAGCCCAGTGCTATTACGATGCCGCCGATGACATCTGCCAGATAATGCTGTTTGGTAAACTGAGTAGACGCAAAAATCATCACCGCAAATACAAGTGTGAGATTCCTGTACCACTTGGGAATACTGCTGCATTTTCTTATTCCCAGCCAGCTCAGAAGGCTGACCAGACAATGTATAGACGGAAACAAGTCCAGAGGCGGATCCAGATAATAAATGAGCCCCATAAGGCAATCAAAAATTCCGCCGCTGTCTAAATCCGGACGCACGTTAGTTGTCGGAAATACTATGAAGATAACTCCGCAGATAACCTTTGCAATCATATCGGCAAAAACAAAACGGTACCAGTCTTCCCTGGTGTTTTCCCTTGCTGTCAGAATGTAGCTCACAGCCCAGAAAGGAAAGCTCAGCACATATATGATTACCCATACCGGTTGAAAAGGCACCATCAGGTCTATTGCCGAAGTTATATCGTGGGTTTCAAGTCCCAGTCCCAGTATGGTCTGCTGAGTCCCCCAGTAAATCAGGCAGTTCCACACAAAGCATCCTATCAGAGACATCAACGCATAGGACGGGATCCACCGCTCAATATGCACCTCATACCAGTTGTTAAGTCTAAGTCTTTTGTCGTTTCTCATTGTTCCAAATTGTCCCCCTTTTCACTTGATTACTTGTGTGCAATGGCAAAACAGTAATCGTTATATTGTACCATTTTTCCACATGAGACACAAGTTTTTTCAATTTTGGGCAAACAAAAGGCTCCTTCAAAAGCGAAGGAGCCTTGTCGTCATCTGAAGGTTCTGATGCCCTTGTTGGACCAGGCGGTATAAACCTTCTGTCCGTCTATCGTTACAAATCCTCTTACCTTGTAGTAATACTTGGTATTCTTCTTGAGACTCTTTGTGTTGATATAGTATCCTGCATTCTTTGCCTTCTTGGTTGTGTAAATCTTTTTGTATCCGCTCTTGCTCTTCACTGAACGGAATACTTCTATTCCATCAAGCTGTATATCTGTACCTGCCTTCCATGTGAGCTTGATACCCTTCTTTCCTGTCTTGGTATTTGCAACCTTGGTGCTCAGCTTGATCTGGATGCTATTGATTGCCTCAATCTGCTCTGCGATTGCTGCGTCTGCCTCTTCCTCTGCAAGGATTGCATATGTTGAGAAGTGACCTGTTGTAAAGGTGTATGTACCGTCAGAGTTAAGTGCTCCGTCAACCTTATGCATGAATCCGTTCTCATCGATATATACGCATACAAGCTTCTTATTGGAAAGTGACTTCGGCACATTTACGGTAACGCTTACGCTGCCGCCGTTAAAGTCTGAAATCACCTTGCCGCCTGAAGTTACGACTTTCAGTTCATATCGAACTTCCTTCGCCCCTTCTTTCACCTTTTCAGCAATGATGCTTACAGTTTCCGCATTGCCTGTGGTTCCTGCCTCAGCCTGTGCCTGTGACGCAATTGCTTCTGTCGCCTTGTTATCGAGCTTGACCTCTGCCACATCTGTCTTGATTACCACGTCCGCATCGGTCTTTTCTGCGATTGCTCCAAGAGTTTCTGCAGGAAGGGTTACTTCTGCAGACTTGGTGCTGGATGCTGCGGAGGAGTTCTTCGTCTCCGCATTGATTACAACTTCTTCCGAATTGTTGGAAGCAGCCTTGTCTACAATCTTGTCCGCGGTGGTCTGATCCACTGTGGTTGTAGTCTCGCCGCCCTTGCTTACGGTACTGTCGGTCAGATCTGCCGTAGTGGAATCGCCCGCCTGGGTCACATTATCGGCCGGCGTCGTTGGAAGGCCGCCGGTGGTGATTGTAAACTGTGCCTGCGTGGTTACGCTGCCGTTGTTTCCTTTCACTGCAATGGCTTTCACTGTCGCAGAAGCAGTCAGAGTAAAGGCCTGCGTATATAACGTACTGTCCTCGGTCGGTACACTGCCATCTGTCGTATAATAGATGGTTGTTCCATCCCCTGCACTGAGGCTTACGCTGACACTTCCCACATAGCTTCCGCCTGCCGGGGAAATGACCGGTGCTTTCACCCACGTGGTAGAGCTCTGGGCCCATACGGCACTGGCATTCCCATACGTATCCTCTGCGATGGCATAGAGGTAATAGGTCGTATCCTCTGGAAGACCTGATAATACAAAGG
This sequence comes from uncultured Oscillospiraceae bacterium, assembly GCA_964619875.1. Classification (GTDB taxonomy): domain Bacteria; phylum Bacillota; class Clostridia; order Peptostreptococcales; family Anaerovoracaceae; genus SUG1106. Next base: position 33,351 of record CAZUFU010000005.1, on the reverse strand, counting down.
CTCCTGTCGGGCTTGCTGTGCCCTTTGTCTTTACGATTTCCGCTGTAACATCGGCTAAAGGCTCTATGGTGTAATACAGATAATATGTGCCGATTCCATATTCTCCCTTATCAATTGCTGCTAAGAAAACATTCGCACCGCTGTCCGTTTTATCGGTAATACCAATAGGAGCGATTTCAACCGGGATCCGGCCCTTCAGCGTAACATTGACGGTAATAGTAAAGTCCGCAAAGTTCTCAGAGGAAACGGTTACCGTAATGGTTCCGGTTTGGTCTGTATCTCCTTCTGTCACGGTATAGGACAGTTTGCCGTCTGAAACAGCCGGTGCTCCGTCCTCTTTATACAAAGCTCCGGTTACCTGCGGCGTGCCATAGGTTACATTGCCGCAGTCTGAAGGCAGCAATTTGGATAAATCAATCGTATCTGTATTGCCTTTTTTATATGCGTAGGTTTTATTAATTGTATCTACGGTATAGCCGGTCTTCTTTGCCACCTTTACTGTAATTGTCTTATCTGCGGCATTGTAGTTGGTACTCTCCGGCAGGGATACCGTAATCGTTCCCGTACCAGCCTTTAAGATAGTGACGATTCCTTCTGGTGATACGGATATGACGTCCGTACCGGTCGTTACGGCATACTGCGCTTTTGCCTCATTATGACTGGCTGTCACATCAAGATGAAAAGCCTCACCGCCGAAGCTCTTATTATAGGTTTCTGTGCTTACAATCTTCGCATCTGCTTTGCTGATCGTCACAGTTGTTGGCACCGCACCTGTCGGCTGCACTAATGTGTAATTTCCTGCGGCTGCTCCTGTCAGAGACAGTTCAGAGGACAGAGTTACAGATGCATAAGCCCCTGCATTTACATCGGAAATTGTTCCTGTAAGGCCCGTAGTATCTACAGAAACGGCATCTCCGTCTTTAATACCGCCAAGTTCGACTGCCGTAATCACAACTACATTGGTTGCATCATATTTCCTTCCTGCTGCTGTGGCTCTCGTTACAGTTAGCTCCCGGGCTTTTACATCTACAATGAAAGTGCCGGCAAGAGTAACTGCCGCTGTTTCCTGCCCCTGCGGTTTCACATAAACCTTATAGGTGTATTGCCCTGCTTTCAGAGTGTCAAGATAGGCTGCCTTTAAAGTAAGTTTGCCTGCATCAATTGTATAGTTATTTGATGCGATTTCATTTCCATTCACATCCGTCAGTTTGACGAATGTATTTCCATTCATTGCAATCGGTATTGCACGGACTGCAGTTTCCTTATAGGTATAGGTGCATACGGTGAACTCCGTACCACACCATTTACACGTACCGGAATGTGTGTAACCGGTTCCCGGGGTATCGGAATCTGCCTCATGATTTTCACAGACTTCTACCCTTATAGCCCTGCTTTGGGTGTAGGTTCTGTCTGAAACCTCGGCTTTTTTCACACCTGCAAGAGAATTCCCGTTGAGGCCTTGAGAAACCTTCCAGAGAACAGAACTGCCCATTGTTGGCACTTGAGAGAATCCATAGCCCAAACCGTTCAGATCACCGATGGCTGTCACGGTACCTCCGTTGATTGTAATACTGCCCGCACTATAGTTCCAAGCGCAACCGATTCCGCAGATATTCCGTTTAGATGCAGCAGGATCGGCACCAGCCACAGCATTCACGGTACCTCCGTTGATGGTAATGCTTCCGATGTTTCCTAAAAGACCGCCGCCGATTCCCGGGGCTGCTGTTCCACCCGTGGCATTCACTGTGCCGCCATTGATGGTAATATTTCCTCCTTTGCTGGACGTACCACCACCGATTCCTGCACCTGTTCGACCACCCCTGGCATTCACCGTGCCGCCATTGATCGTAATGTTAGCTGATCCATTTGAATTACTGCCAATTGCTGCTCCCTCAGTCGAGGTGCCCGCAGTAGCATTCAGCGTTCCGCTGCCCTGCGTCTGTGCGTAAATGGTCAGACTCTTGCCGTTTTCCACGCCAATACCGTCATTGGCAGTAAAATTACACTCATCCATCAGTATCAGATGTACATCACCTTTAACCGTAATACGATCACCAACGGTAAGCGTATTCCATGCCGCATACCAGCCATTACAATAATCCGCAGTCAGTTCCTTGTCATTCTCTGTAATCAGCCGGCAGAGCTGCTGCTGTACATTCCCATTCTGATCAAGGTAACGGACCATCATAGTACCGGGCAGCGTTTCCGCAGCCATAGTAAAGTCATGGGTCTGTTCTATATCGGAAGTCAGGGTGATTGTTCCTTTATCCTGCGCCTGATCAAATCCGGGCAGCTTCAGAGATACCTGATAGGTACCCGGGTGTATGTCAATGATGTAATAGCCGGAAGAATTAGTTGTGCAGCTTCCGATAAGCGACCCGCTCTGTGAGAAGGAGATTGTCGCTCCGCTTACGAAAGCATCGCCGACCTTTACGCAGCCCGAAAGACCAACTAAACTGGCATCTTTCAGTATAATATTCCCGCTGCTGTCCTTTCCTGCCCTCCATGCCGAATCATCCGGGATAAAGCAGGAAGCCGCTGCTGACACGCCCTGCGCCACATTTGCCACGGTACCGGCTCCATTGGCATGGGTCACGCCGATTGCTGCACCGGAATCCAGATTGCCCGAAATATTGACAGGTTTATCAGCGCTGATCAGCAGGTTAGCCGATGTTTTTTTATTTCCTGTACCAATGACATTTCCGGAGATATTGGCATTGCCGCTTAAATTCAGAGTTCCCAGATTATAAAAGCCATAGCCATAAGTGTCTCTTCCAACGGTCGCAGCAGCATATGCTTCATTCCCGGTGATGCTGCCGCCGGACATATGGAAGGTTCCCTCATTATAGACGCCGCTGCCGCTGGCATATACAGTAGCAGAAGAACTTGTCATACTAAGTCCGCAGCTGGTGATGCTGCCGCCGGACATGTAGACGGTTCCCTCATTATAGACACCACCGCCGCCATAAGGTGAAGTAGAATTTAAACTGCAGTCACGAATGGTTCCGCCGTACATCCGGAAGGTTCCCTTATTGTAGACACCGCCGCCATAGTCGATGCCGCCTTTATTATTGCACAAAGATCCTCCATACATTCTGAAAGTTCCGCTGTTTTCAACAATCCTGTTAAAATTCCTCAGAGTACCGCCAAATAAACAGAATTCGCCTCCTGATACAATCTTTACACAGTGCTCATAGTTATAATTTGCATATCCCACCGTAATGTATCCATTCCCCACGCAATCCGTGATGGTAAGCTTGCCGCCATTGTCTACCTGAGCAAGACGGATATTACCGGCAGAGAATTGATGCCCGTTTAAGCACAGATTGATGGTAATTCCATTCTCAATCTCCCACCAACCGGCACCTTGGGTATACAGATTTACGTTTTCCGTTAAATAGTAATTGCCGGACTCGACAGGGAAGGCAGATCCGCTTCCCCAGGAGCCCCAGGCCTGCCATTCCTGAGAGTCTTCCGCCGTATGATTGCCGATATTCTGATGGTTTGCACCGCAGAGACAATGGGTATGCCCTGAACTTCCAAAAGTAACCCCTGTATCCTCTTCCTCCGGGCTGCCCAGCACCACAGTCAAACATAAATCGTTACTATCTTCAGAAAGAACATAACCCTCCGGCAGCGTGTTTTCAAAGACATATTCGCCCTCATAAGCGCCACTCTCCATAGGGTAGTCTTCACAGGCCCATTCCCCAAGGGCCACTTCCTCACCACCAACTAAAATCGCAGTTGGTAGCATCTCTACAATATCCTCAAAATAAGCTACATTTTCTTCACTGGCAAAAGGCAGTAAGATGTTTCCGCTATCTGGATCGATAATCTCCCAGTCGTCCACCCATTCCCAGTCGGTGATGAGTTTGTCCTCTGTCTGCTCCGGTACAATATCCGCAGCAAATGCCTGCATAATACCTGCACCCGGCATCATTGCAATCACCATGGCGATGGTTAACAGAATCGCTAAACCTTTCCTTTGTTTTCTTTGTTTCATCACGATATTCCTCCAGCTGTTCTATGATTTTTCTCGACAGTCTTCGACTGAACATTCATAATTATTCTGTCATATCATATCACATTTTGGCACAAATTACAATAAATTGACGGTTTTATTTTGTTTATTAGTCTCAAAAAATTTTTTTATTAAAAAATAAAAAAATTAAGTTGCATAAATTACAATTATAGTCCTGCATTTTAACACACATTTGTTGTATTTCGTTTAATATTGTGGTATAATCGTCTTATCATGAAAAGCAGGAGGGAAATCCGATGCCGGATCTGGAACGATATTTTAAAAGACACCATATAGACACAGATGACATTCTGTATATTTACCGATGCGGCAGGAAAACTGTAATCTGCTGCGAGTCCGCAGAGGAGGCATCGTCCGCTATCCCCATGCACGAGCTGCTGGCATTCCTGCCTGAGGGAGAATTCCTGTCCGTCTCCAGAAGTGCCATCGTCCGTCGTGACAGGATTATCAATATAAGCAATGATGGGGTGTATACCATGACAGATGGGAAAACCTTTCAAGGCAGGACCAGATATCTAAGCACCCACCGGCGGCTCAGACGGGAGATGCAACTGGATGTACCTCTGCCCCGTGAAGAATACGTTCCGCCTTTAGACTTTCTTGAAAAATGCGGTATTCTGGACGACATGCCCATTGCCTACTGCGTCATTGAGCTTGTCTTTGATGCGGGCGGCCACGGCGTGGATTTTATCTTTCGTTACTGCAATAAACACATGGAAGCTGTGGAAGGTATTCCTGTTGAAGAAATGCTGAACCGTTCTTTTTACGAGGTGTTCAAAAATGGTGACAGAAAATGGCTGGTATCTTATGCAGATGTAGCCTTAAACGGTTCCCAGCGCACACTTTACGATTACAGCCCGGAAATCGATAAAAACCTGACCATCTACTGCTATCAGCCGGAACCCGGCTTCTGCGCCTGTGTGCTGGTGCCGGAGCATGATAATAGCGAAATTGAAGCTTAAAAGAAACGCAAGAAGCAAAGCCTCCCGTGATAATACGGATGTTATCACAGGAGGCTTTTCATGTGTCACTATAATTCAAGGCTATTATCCTGAAGCAGAAAATCGTATATGCTCATAGTTGTAATGCCATACTCGTCACGGGTGACATTGACAACATCCTTTACCACAATAATCTTCTTGAAGGAATCATTTACATTAAGTAATGATGCCTTCTCCTGATTACGTTTCTCTTCTGTCGGCATACTGAAAGCTGACTGGATATAATAGCGTTTACTACCCATATTGGCAACAAAATCTATCTCAAGCTGTTTTTTTTCATCTTTGCCTTCTTCATTGATTCCACGCTTTTCTACAACACCTACGTCAACAGTATAACCTCTGCTTCTTAATTCGTTGTAGATAATATTCTCCATGAGGTGCGTTTCTTCGATCTGCCTGAATCCAAGCCTTGCATTCCTCAGACCAACATCTTCAAAATAGTACTTTAAAGGAGTTCCTATATATTTTCTTCCCTTTACATTATATCTGTTTGCCTTGTTTATAATAAAAGCATCTTCAAGGTTTTCGATATACTGTCTGATCGTATTCAGGCTGATTTTTGACTGCATCACACTTTGAAAAGTCGCTTCAATCTTAGGAGGATTTGTCAGCGAACCCACGGCAGAAGCCAGAATGTTGGTCAGATCTTCCAGTTCCTGAGTTTTTTCAATATGATGCCTTTCTATGATATCTTTAAGATATGTCTCTTCAAAAAGTCTTGTAAGATATCTTACCTTCTGTTCTTCTGTTTTCATCGTGGCTATCAGAGGAAGACCGCCATAAATAACATATTCAGCCCATCCATGATATACATCTCCATCATATACCTGCATAAACTCTTTGAATGTAAGCGGATAAATGTGTATTTCATCACCTCTGCCTCTGAATTCTGTTATTACATCTTTCGACAGAAACTTTGAATTGCTTCCGGTTACATAAATGTCAATATTGCTGATATGCAGCAAAGAATTAAGCACCTCTTCGAACTCACTCAGCATCTGAACTTCATCAAGCATTACGTAATACTGTTCATTGTCAGTAATAAGTGATTCAATATAAGCCAGAATCACATCAGGGTTTCTGTACTCTCTGTTCTTTCGCTGGTCAAGTTCTATCATGATGATATGAGAATCCTCTACACCCTGATTTTTCAAATAGTCTCTGAAAATGTTGAAGAGAAGATATGATTTTCCACATCTTCTTATGCCGGTTACGACCTTTATCATTCCATTGTGCATTCGGTTTATCAGATCATTAAGGTATTTATCTCTTTTTATCTCCATATCCGCCTCCAACATTGAATATTTTTTCCGTTTTTGTACTTTTTGTTCAATATTATTATACATCACTAATTATAGATTGGCAACTATATTGAATATTTTTTCCGTTTTGGATGAAAATATTCAAAGATAGAATTCTTGAAAAAAGAGCTGGAAGCAGAGCTTTTTATCGAGCTGGCATCATCATATATCATTACGCTTCTCACATACTGGTATGAGCACCAGGATGAATACTTGATTTGCAGAAATGGAGTGCTATGTATTTTATGTTGTCAATTTCATCAAAATAATTGTAAACTTTTTTGCAAACCCATTGATTCCATACTTCTTTAGAAGTATAAAATGTAAATCATATAACGACTATGGAAAGGGCTTTTATTGCACAGAGCACCTGGAGCTTGCAAAGGAATGGGCTTGTACCGAAAACACAGACGGCTATGCCAATCAATACGAAATTGATACAGACGGACTTTCCGTGCTGAATCTTTCCTCTGACGGATATACAATTCTTCATTGGCTGACACTGCTTATGAAATACCGCCGGTTTCGTATCTCTACTCCTGTTATGAAGCGCGGTTCGGATTGGCTGAAAGAACATTTCCTTATTGATCTTACACCCTATGATGCGGTTGTTGGCTATCGTGCGGACGATTCCTACTTTTCCTTTGCAAGAGCGTTTGTGAATAACGAGATTTCACTCACGCAGCTTTCTTATGCTATGGGACTCGGTAAGCTCGGTGAGCAGTTCGTTTTGAAAAGCCCCGCTGCTTTTGAAAAAATTCAGTTTGTTTCTTATGAGTCTGCTGATAATACCGAGTATTATGCAAAAAGAAAAGTACGTGATGACGAAGCAAGAGCTGCTTTTCGTGCCGAGCTTGAAAAAGATGATTTAGACGGTCTGTATATGAGAGACATTATCCGTGAGGAGGTGCTGGCAGATGATCCACGCTTACGATAATCAATATCTCGATGATGCTATGAAATGCCTGGGAGAAGCCATGGACTACGCTGCTAATAGCTGTCAGATGAATATGGATAGTTTTCTTGTGCTGTTCATAGGCACAGGCTATGCGCAGCAATTCGCAGCAGGCGTTCCAAAAGTTGTGTCGGGTTTATCCGGTACAGAGCTTGTGATGGATGTACTCACAAAGGCGGGAACGGACAGGGACTTACCTGCGGCACAGATTGACTATAACTACTCGGCCCAGTATTGGTGCGGCTGGATTCTTGCCTACTATCAATGGTACACCGGGCGAAGCTTTAAGGATATTCAGAAGTATATCACCATGCAGGAGATTGAAAAGCTCTATCCTACTCTCCATGAAGCATCCGAGAAGAAGTTTGTAGATACCGTCAATCGCATGATACGCAAAAAGAACCCGCCGACCCGCCTGCAGGCGCAGCGTAAGATCAGCGGATATTCACAGAGAGAGCTTGCCATAAAGGTTGGCGTCAATCTGCGTACTTTGCAGCAGTATGAAATTCGTGCCAAGGACATTAACAAAGCCGCAGGTGCCACTCTCCTTGCTTTGTCAAAAGTTCTCGGTTGCCGTATGGAAGATCTGCTGGAGTATGATAACAGCGAGATTGAAGACTAACGCTAGAATTATCACCCTCCAAAAGGCAATGCCGATGTTGTAAAAAAGCTCGTTTCAGGTCTAATTGTACAACCCCGATAAAAAAGACAGGTAAAACTAGAACGTAGTTCGTAGTTGTAATACCATACTCAACAGAACCCTTGAAAATCCAAGGGTTCCAATGTTTATCCACTATTCAAGTTCGATAGTTGCAGGCGGTTTGCCTGTGCAGTCGTAGAACACGCGGTTCACATGTTCCACCTCGTTGACGATTCGCGTGGTTACACGGTCTATGACTTCCCAAGGCAGATGTGCCGACTCTGCTGTCATGAAATCGCTGGTAGTAACGGCACGCAGCGCAACTGCGTAATCATAGGTTCTGAAGTCTCCCATTACGCCTACAGAGCGCATGTTGGTCAGCGCCGCAAAATACTGTCCCAAAGTGCCCGGCTGACCGTACTTCGGAATCAGCCCCTCTTCCATAGCGGCAGCGATTTCCTCGCGATAGATAGCATCGGCCTCCTGAACGATTTTCACCTTTTCCGCGGTAACTTCGCCCACGATACGCACGCCAAGTCCCGGTCCTGGGAAAGGCTGACGGTATACCAGATATTCCGGTAGACCCAGTTCAAGGCCGGCTTTACGCACTTCGTCCTTAAAGAGCATTCTGAGAGGCTCGATTATTTCCTTGAAGTCCACATAGTCAGGCAGTCCGCCTACGTTGTGGTGTGATTTTATTACGGCTGACTTGCCAAGACCTGATTCGATGACGTCGGGATATATGGTTCCCTGAACCAGGTAATCCACAGCACCGATTTTCTTGGCTTCTTCCTCGAAGACGCGGATGAACTCTTCACCTATGATTTTGCGCTTGGCTTCAGGCTCGGTTACTCCGGCCAGTTTATCATAGAATCTTTCCTGGGCGTTGACACGTACAAAGTTCAGGTCGTACGGTCCCTCAGGTCCGAATATGGCTTCTACCTGGTCTCCCTCATCCTTGCGCAGCAGACCATGGTCAACGAAAACGCATGTGAGCTGCTTGCCTACAGCCTTTGACATGAGAACAGCGGCAACAGAGGAGTCAACTCCACCTGACAAAGCACAGAGCACCTTGCCGCCCCCTACCTTGGCACGGATGTCCTTGATGGTTCTGGCTACGAAATCGTCCATCTTCCAGTCGCCCTTGCAGCCGCATATGCCGAGAACGAAGTTCTTCAGCACCTTGAAGCCCTCTACGGAATGCATTACTTCAGGATGGAACTGCACGGCATAAAAGCCTGCCGCAGGGTTTTCCATGGCCGCTACAGGGCACACAGGGGTATGGGCCGTAACCTTGAATCCGTCAGGTACCTCCGCAATATAGTCAGTATGGCTCATCCAGAAAACAGAATTGCCCGGAGTTTTAGAGCCGGTTTCATCTTCACCGCCAAGGCCTACACCTGCAAGCACCCAGTCTCTGCCGTCGATGGTCACATCGGTCCTGCCGTATTCACTTACAGGAGCAGTGGCCACTTTGCCTCCCAGCTGGTGAGCCAGAAGCTGCGCGCCGTAGCAGATACCCAGCACAGGAATACCCATATTAAATATTTCCGGGTCAGCCTGAGGCGAATCATCGCCGTAAACGCTGTTAGGTCCGCCGGTAAATATTATGCCGGCAGGAGCCATTTTCTTTATATCGTCTATTGGCAATGTATACGGATGAACCTCACAGTACACATTACACTCACGGACACGGCGTGCAATCAGCTGATTGTACTGTCCGCCGAAATCCAGTACAAGAATGTTTTCTCTCATGTCTAGTCACCTCTTTACAGTCATTATTATTGCCGGAATTTCCGACAGAATTACAGTCAAAAATTCAAGCACGCCCGCAGCTTCCCACGGGCGTACGAAATAAGCATTTTGCTCTATTTAATTACATTATTGGATGCATCCTTGAGGATTACGTCGTGTGCGCCGCCCTCTACGATGGATGTAGCCGAAACAAGAGTCAGCTTGGCCTTCTGCTGAAGCTCCTTGATGGAAAGAGCACCGCAGTTGCACATAGTTGACTTAACCTTGGTCAGGCTCAGGTTTACGTTATCGTGGAGGGATCCTGCGTAAGGAACGTAGGAGTCAACGCCTTCCTCGAATTTCATGCGAGGGTCTCCGCCCAGGTCATAGCGCTGCCAGTTTCTGGCACGGTTGGAGCCTTCACCCCAGTACTCTTTAACATAGCTGCCGTTGATGTTCAGCTTGTTTGTAGGAGACTCGTCGAAGCGCGCAAAATATCTGCCCAGCATGATGAAGTCTGCGCCCATAGCCAGAGCCAGAGTCATGTGGTGGTCGTAAACGATGCCGCCGTCGGAACAGATAGGAACATATACACCTGTCTCCTCGAAATACTTGTCGCGCTCTGCAGCAACCTCGATTACGGCAGTAGCCTGTCCGCGTCCGATACCCTTCTGCTCGCGGGTGATACAGATAGACCCGCCGCCGATACCGATCTTAACGAAGTCAGCCCCTGCATCAGCCAGGAATCTGAAGCCTTCACCGTCAACTACGTTGCCGGCACCGATTTTGACAGTATCGCCGTACTTTTCGCGAACCCATGCGATGGTGTCGCTCTGCCATTCGCTGTAACCCTCGGAGCTGTCGATGCAGAGAACGTCAACTCCTGCCTCAACGAGAGCCGGGATTCTTTCCATGTAGTCACGGGTGTTGACACCGGCCCCTACGATATATCTCTTGTGCTCGTCCAGAATTTCGTTAGGATTGGACTTGTGTGAGTCGTAGTCCTTTCTGAATACGAAATGAGTAAGTCTCTGGTTTTCATCTATGATAGGGAGAGCGTTGAGCTTGTTATCCCACAGAATATCATTTGCTTCGCTCAGAGTTATGCCTGCTTTGCCGTAGATAAGCTTATCAAAAGGAGTCATGAACTCTCTGATCGGAGTGGATGGGTCCATCCTGCTGACACGGTAGTCACGGCTTGTTACAAGGCCGAGGATTTTGCCTGCTGATGTGCCATCTTCGGTGATAGCAATTGTTCCATGTCCCTTGCGGGCCTTAAGTTCCATTACATCGGCCAGAGTCTGGTCAGGTCTCAGGTTGGAGTCGCTCACTACGAAGCCTGCCTTGTAGGCCTTTACTCTCTTTACCATGGCCACCTGATTTTCGATAGTCTGTGAGCCGAATATAAAAGAAATTCCACCTTCCTTTGCCAGTGCTACAGCCATTTTATCGTCGGAAACGGCCTGCATGACAGCGGAAACCAATGGAATATTCATAGTGATAGCGGGCTCCTCACCCTTCTTGAATTTTGTAATCGGTGTTTTAAGGGAAACCTGTTCCACACGGCATTCTTTACTGGAAAATCCCGGTACGAGCAGGTATTCATTAAATGTTCTTGATGGTTCTGCGAAATAATATGCCATTTTTTCTCTCCTGGTTTTATGTGAAATTTTTTAACTGAGTTATTTTATCTATTATATGATATTATGCCCCGAATTTCAAGGGGAAATCGGGGCATTTTCAGTCTTTCTCTTATATGTCGGCCATTACTTTTTCAATGCTGCCTGCATCCTCTGCCAGCTTTCTGGTAGTTCTGCGTATGAAGTCTTCGTAAACCTGCATGTTGTCTCCTATGTATGCGTAGCAGACGATGAAAGGCTGCTCAGCAAACACTATTCCCACATCATGAGCTTTATCCTCCTCGTCGCCTGTCTTGTGCGCCATAGGAAAGCCCATAGGCAGGAATCCGCCCATTTTATGGTTTATCTGCTGCTCACGCAGTATGTACTCAAGCCACTCTGAAGATTCCTTGTCAATGAGTGTTCTGTCATACATCTTTTTAAGGAGAATTCCGATTTCCTCAGGCACGAAGTAGTTGTTTATACCACGCCCCTCCTTTTCTGCATCCCAGTATTCTCTGTTGAACTGAGTCCCTATAAGACCAAGCTCAAGGAATTTTTCGTGGATGAGCTCTGCTCCGTAGTGTCTGAAGAGAACATTGGTGGCACAGCTGTCGCTGATGGTTATCATGAATTTAGAAAGAGTTTCTACGTCAAGGGTCGGCTCTCCTGTCATGAACTGTACGACACCACAGCCGGGAATTATCTGGCTTTTCTTGACGGTAATTTCATCTCTGAAACTTGTAAGTCCCTGCTTCTTCATCAGCAGAATTGCCGCCATCAGAGGCAGCTTGACGATACTGGCTGCCAGATAAGGCTCTTTCTCTCTGTATCCCCAGGTTTCACCTGTAACAAGATTATGATAGTATATACCGCCTCTTCCCTGATTTTCACTTTCAATTTTTTTAATTTCTTCTATGATTTCTGTCTTTATGCTCATTCTAACAATTCGCTCCTCTTCTAAGTACCTTGCCTGCGCGTGCTCCGGTGTGCCTGCCGTTTTCTGCCGTCAGCACTCCGTTTACATACACTCTTAAAATGCCCTCACATGCCTGTTTAGGCTTATCATAGGACGGGGTGTCGTTTATGGTATCAAAATCAAACAAAACTAAATCAGCACACATTCCTTGACGAATCAGTCCCCTGTTCTGGAGTCCTGCCCTTGAAGCAGGCAGACCTGTCATTTTAAAAACAGCGGTTTCCAGGGAAAGGAGCTTTCTTTCTCTTGCATATTTGGCTATAACCCTCGGAAAGGTTCCGTACCACCTAGGGTGCGGCTGTCCGGAATGCTCAAGGGACGCGGCCTCTCCGTCGGAAATGATCATCATATAAGGCTGTTTCATAATGTACTCTATATCATCCTCACACATTCCGAAGTTTACCTCACCTACCCTGTTGTTTTCCTCGATGAGCAGGTCGAAGCATGCATCGGCAGGATCAACCCCGCGAATCTTTCCTATTTCCTCAAGAGACTTGCCGGCAGTCCACTGATTTTTTTCAGTTGCAGCATATGCAACGTATATATCTTCCCATCTTCCTATATGAGAAGCATTGACTTCCTCTTTTATCTTAGCCCTCAGCTCCGGATTCTTAAGGCGCTCCAGCATTTTTTCCACGCCTCCTTCGTATGTCCAGTTAGGCAGATTGCTGTCCAGAGATGTGGCAGATGCCGTGTAAGGGTACTGATCCGCCTTGACATCCAGTCCTCTGCGCCTTGCCTGGTCGATTAGAGCAATGGTAGTGCGGGAGTGAACCTGCCATACGCTCTTTCTGATTACCTTGTGATGGGAAATCTGAAGAGGCACCCCTGCACCCTCGGCAACGGCGATAGCTTCCTTGACAGCCTCTACTACGCCTTCACCCTCGTTTCTCATATGGGTCTCATAGTACGCCCCATAAGGGACCAGTTCCTTGCAAAGCTCTGTCAGTTCCTCTGCATCTGCGTAGCATCCCGGCGGATAAATCAGCCCGCTTGAAAAGCAGAAGGCGCCGTCATCCATGGCCTGACGCAGTGATTTCTTCATGTCCTCCATTTCTGCATCAGTAGGCTTTCTGTCATCGAAGCCCATGGTCTTAAGTCTTATGGTCCCGTGACCTACAGCCGTTCCGAAATTGGTGCTGATACCCATTTTCTCTATGGTGTCAAGATACTCACCTACAGTATTCCAGTTAAAATCCATGTCTCTCACATAATCTCTGAGCATCTTTTTCTTTTCAGGCTCCTCACTCACGGGGGCCACGGAGATTCCGCATGCTCCGCCTATTTCCGTGGTCACTCCCTGCAGTATCCTGCTTTCAGACAGAGGGTAAAGAGGCAGAGACGAATCGCTGTGACAGTGTATGTCGACAAATCCCGGGCTAAGGTACTTATCCTGTCCGTCGATTACTTCTGCAGATGCTTCCTCTGTTTCTCCGAAGCCTGCCGCAGAACCTACGGCAGCGATTTTGCCATCCTTTACGGCCACGCTTCCCCTGTACCAGGGTGCCCCTGTTCCATCGATAATACGTACATTTTTTATTATCAGGTCATACATTATATCCTACCTCCATTTCTCAATCATCAGTCTTTTTTTCACTGTCCCATGTGTTCAGCCACTTGCCGCCTTTATACCTGTAAATGCATATAACCATGCGGACGGTCCAGTCTATTGCCATAGGTATCCATATTCCCTCCAGGCCTGCGCCGAAGACCTTTATAGCCACTACTGCCATGGAAAGACGCACTATCCACATACCTATTATGGAAATGTAGAAAGGCCATTTAGTATCTCCGCCGCCCTTCAGGGCACCACATATAACATTGGTTAGTGCCACGCAAGGCTCCGCAAAAGCCTCTATGCGAAGCATGGCAGCACCTACTGAGATTACGGCCGCATCCCGTATAAACAGCCATATCATTTTAGGGGCAAATATATACATAAGCACGGCACTGACCAGCATTGTCAGTACGCCGTAGCGAATACACACCACAGAGAATGTCCTGGCCATTTCCTTTTCATCAGCACCGATGGCCTGTGCCACCAGAGTTGTCGCTGCCACACTGAAGCCGTAACACGGCATATAGCATATGGACTCGGCAGTTGTGGCCAGCTGGTGAGCAGCCAGCATGATGCTTCCCATACCTGTTGCAAGAGCCGTAATTACCATCTGCCCTGCAGATAAGGTTATACGCTCAAATGCCGTAGGAAGTCCCAGCTTTACTATCTGTCCGAGGATACGACTATCAGGTCTGAATGATGGTCTGTCGCCCATATGAAAGCTGCTCTTTCTGTTAATCAGGTGCCACAGCGTCATCATTCCTGCAGCAAGGAAAGCTAACAGAGTTCCAATAGCTGCACCGCCAACTCCCATACCTGCGCCCCATACCTTGATGGTCCATCCGAAAAATGTGACATCTCTCGTTTCGTATATAAAAAAGTAGTTGCCGATTATATTCACCACATTGCTGACTATATTGTAAATCATCGGTCTTCTCGTATCACCGGCACCGCGTATTATGGCACAGCCTACTGCCAGCAGTACCTGGAAAGGAAATGAAAGTGCAACGATTCTCATATACTGCTCAGCCGGGACAAGGAGTTCCGGTTCAGCACCCATCCAGCGGGGCAGATTTTCTGCAAGCACCAGTTCTCCTATGAGCATTGTCACTATGCCCAGCACCATCATGGCCAGCAAAGACTGAGTGAGAATATCCTGGGCTTCAGTCATTTTTCTCTCTCCTATCTTCCTGCCTACAAGCACCGACGCACCTACAGCCAAACCTGACATAAGGCCTTGAAGCAGCCAGATTACTGTGGTATTCACCGCCACGGCGGCAGTTGCATTGACTCCCGCACTTCCCACCATAGCTGCATCCACATAAATAACCACCGTCATAAGAAGCTGCTCTACTATTGTCGGCCATGCAAGGGCCCAGACGATGCGGTTGGGTGATTTAGTTTTATCTAATAAATCAAGTTTGTTGTCCATATCCCATGTACTTTTCGCTGTTTTCCCCACGAAAAATGCACAAAAATTGCAGTTTGATGGGGGATTTTTATGAGTTTTAGCCGTTTTTTGTCGTATTTTAACCCATAAATGGTATAATTCTACAAAATTCCCCCATCAAATTGGCTTTTTTAATGATTTTTTTGGGGGAACACACTGCATGTTAAAAACAGCCGGGCAATGGTTCTTACTGTTAATAACTGACCTATGCCCGGCTTACTTTACTTTATTGCTTAACCCATAATGAGTTCGCGCATTCTATTTAACTCTGTCGGGGTCTTGGCTGTAAAGCGAACTGTAAATTCATCAAGCTTTTCTACCCCAGGATGAGCCAGAGCTCTCCGCACCTGCTGATGCGTGCACAGGCATATATCCATCACAAGTTCATCAGGAACCTCCGGTACAATAACCGGAGTGTTAAGTGCACTTACAACTCCTTTTCTGATAAGCTGGCATGCATCATCAGGATGAAGATTGAACGTCGAGTTTCCTCTGCAATCCTTGACAGCAGCCGTAGTTATCTGAGGAACCTCCTCCTCTGCCATATCGCAGATGGCCTTATCTCCGCTTATAAATATAGGGGCTACACCCTGCTCTGCGGCATAAAGGGTGTTCATTGTAAACTCTGATGCAAGCTTCCCGTTAATTTTAAGCCATTTAATACGGTCGTACTCTACAGTATGTGCAAGAGGGCTTCTATCGCTTCCTGCCGGTGCATGATAGCCTATGTATATAACACCTGCGTACTTCTGATCCAGACCGGCCATCATGGAAGCCGGATTGCATGCCCAGCCGCGCATAAGTCTGGTCCCCCGAGGAAGCATGCTGTGGATAATATTTCTGGCATTGCCATGGCCGTCACGAACCACAACATCATGGCCTGCTTCTATAACTGCTTCGCATGCAGCCGCAACCTCACGAGTCATCTGCTCACATGCTGCGTCATATCCTTCTCCGCCAGGTTCAGTCTCACACCATGCGGTCACATCTGTAACGCCTTCTATATCAGCACTTATAAAATAAATCTTCTTATCTCCCATGGACCTGCCTCCTTTTATTCACCGTATTTATCTATGAAATCCTTAAGTCCCAGTACCTTTCTTCCCCGGATTCCTTCCATAGTTTCGGAATGCCACAGCGAACTTACAATTGCCTCTTCTACGGCCTCCACTGCAGCCTCGAATACCATATCTATTTTATCATCATAAAACATTTTTGTCTCGAGAATATTTTTTTCGCTGTAGTGCTTAAGTCTGTTGCCGGTCGTAAAGGTTATGGCAATGTCTCCGCTGCCGTCTCCACAGTAGGAGCCAACTCTTCCCAGAGAAATCATAGCTCTTTTTGAAACACGCTTAAGCTGCCTCTCACTGAGAGGGATGTCTGTAGCAATCAACATGATAATTGAGCCTTCATCTTTCTCTGGGAACTGGCTGTATTTAGAGGTATCATAATGTTTGCCGCCAATAACAAGATTACCTGCAGAACCAAAATTAGACATTACAAGGGCCCCTATGGTATAATCCTCTCCATCCACGTTTACAACTCTCGATGATGAGCCGATACCGCCTTTAAGACCCAGACATACCATTCCTGTACCGCCACCGACAGCGCCTTCTTCAAACTCCACATCAGCACACTTCACCGCCTCGAGGACGTTTTCTTCCGTGACATGGAGCCCTCTTATATCATTAAGTCTTCCATCGTTGCATTCAGTAATAATGCAGTTCACCGTACCGGTTGAAACGCCTATGTCATCATTCTGCTCAAGCATATATTTAGTCATAGCATTCCATGCAGTTCCGATGCTGAGAGTATTGGTCAGTATAATAGGTGTCTCTATGGTTCCCAGCTCTTCAACCTGAAGAAGCCCGATACTCTTTCCGAATCCGTTTATGACAGCTGCACCTGCCATGACCTTATCCCTGAAAATATTGCCTTCATGAGGCAGCACAGCGGTAACGCCCGTATGAATGTCCCCATCATTTATTGTAACATTTCCTACTTTTACTCCGGGTACATCTGTTATCAGATTGCGGTTTCCGTGTTTCCACTTTGAATGCAGATCCAGACCGCATTTTTCAGTTAATCCCATTAAGCATTACGCTCCTTTCTAACTTCTATTATATCACTATACAATTAAACAGTCTTTTACTTTCTTCAATATAACGCAACTATTATGCCAGTTTTTTGTCCACCTAAAATGCCCATTTGCGGCAGTTTACGGCCTGATTTGCCTTTTTTTATCCCATTAAATCCTTTTTATTGTTTTTTATCTGTTATTATGTTAGAATGGAAATGTCAGGAGGAAGCAATTATGAAGAAAATCGCTATTGTCTATAATAACATGGAAAACAGCCCCGCTATGACTCACATAGAGCAGGAAATCGAAAAGGTTTTTGCCGGTGAAGTCACGCTGGAGAATTACTACATAGATCAGCTCAAAGCAGGAGATAAGATTAACGCAGATGCCATACTCCTCAACGGTCAGCAGCTGTTAACCGCAGTTCGTCCGTATATACAGGAGGCTCAGGATCTTATAGTTCTGACCAGAAGCATCAGTAAAAAACATCTGACAGAGCTGCTGCAGATACCGAGAAACGAGAATGTACTCCTTGTAAACGACTCTGAGGTTTCCACCATGGAGACACTGTACATGTTTTATGAGCTGGGCATATTCCACTTCAACCTCATACCTTTCAACGAAAATGATTATGCGGCAGGAGCATATAAAGGCATTTCCTATGCTATCACTCCTAAGGAAGTACAGCTGGTTCCCCGGGAAATCGAGCATGTCATAGATATAGGCTACAGAGAAATAGGTTTCGACACCCTGGCCCGGCTGGCAGACATGCTTCAGCTCAGCAGCGAAACACTCTCATCAAACCTGATACATTATCTTCAGAGTGTAGTAGAGCCCAGCATGAACTCACATAACAATTATCTTGAAAGCTATGTAAAGAGTCTGATTTTAAACGAGCTCCTTTCAGATTCCGGTTTCGCAGTTCTGGCCTTCGATGCACATGGAAGTCTTTTGTTCGAAAATCAGAGAGCTCATAACATCTTTGATAAGCCTGAGTTTTCAGACTTCGAGGGAAAAGACGGCAAGAACCTTCTCTTCACCTACAGAGAGTCCAATTACCTGATGGACAGAGTCTCTCTGGGAAATGGAGATGAGAAGCTGGGATATATCATCTCTCTCCGGGATGAGCACGAAATCAGAGAAGCCGAGAACCAGCTGAACCGCAAAATCAGGGAAAAGGGAGTGTTCGCCAAATATCATTTCAGCGACATTATATGTCAGACCGATGTTATGTCTTCATGCATTTCTATTGCCAAGAAAGCAGCCCTTACAGATTTTACTCTGCTGATTCACGGGGAAAGCGGCACCGGCAAAGAACTTTTCGCACAATCCATACATAACTATTCACAACGTAAGAACAAACCTTTCCTCGCCATAAACTGCGCCGCACTTTCGGAAAATCTTCTCGAAAGCGAACTCTTCGGCTATGAGCCGGGTTCTTTCACAGGCGCCCAGAAAAAAGGTAAAATGGGCTTGTTTGAGCAGGCCAATACGGGAACCATCTTTCTGGATGAAATCGGTGACATATCCTCCGGACTCCAGTCCAAACTCCTGCGTGTGCTTCAGGAAAAACAGATAATGCGTGTGGGAAGCGACAAGATTATAAACATAGATGTACGTGTCATTACGGCTACTAACAAGGATTTGAGGCAGCTTGTTTCCGAGGGCAAATTCCGTGAAGACCTGTTTTACAGACTGAGCGTCATACCCCTGGAGATACCTCCTCTCAGAGAAAGAAAAAACGATATACTTCCTCTGCTCAGCTTTTTCGCCGGATCGGATTATCATCGCATATCGGAAAAGGAGAAGAAACTTCTGTGTGATTACACATGGCCGGGTAATGTCCGGGAACTGGAAAACTCGGTGATCTGCTTTAAGACTTTAGGTTTCTTCCCTGTCCTGAATACGCCTCTGCCGGGTACAGGTAAATCAGGTACATCCGGTTCAGATGCAGATAACACCGGTTTATCTGCCAATAATCGCGGTCATATAGTCAATACAAAGGAACGAACTGAACATATTCTCCTTGATCTGCTCTATAACCGTTCCTCCTCTTATCACAGCACCGGCCGCCCGGAAATGCTGCATTTTCTCCGTGAAAACGGTGTGCTAATAAGCGACGGCAGGCTCAGGGAGCTGCTCAGCGAAATGGAAGAGGATGGACTCATTCGTATAGAAAGAGGACGCCGAGGCACTTCAATCACCGAAAAAGGTATTATGGCCCTGGACGCACCGGACAATTCCGAAGATAAGAAACATCAGTAATACGAGCATACGAAAGCCCCGTTTTTCCAAACGGGGCTCCGCTTTAGTTTTGTGATGTGATTAGTATGTTAAGTCGTTAAGAGGCATTGTTCCGTCGCCTAAAACGTTGCATCCCTTAAGGTCTGCATTTGCAGCTGTAAAGCTGAGTTGAGCGTACATAGGAATCATGTTTACGTTTTCAAATAACTTCATCTGTACATCGCCTACAAGCTTGGTTCTTTCGTCAGTGTCAACTGTACCTGCAGCCTTTGCTACTAAATCATCGTAAGCATCATCGTTTCCAGGTGCGTTCTGGTCATAGTAGCAGTTTCCGAATATAAGCATAGGTTCTGCCCATGATAACCACTCGATACCTGCATCGTAATCGTCTGAATTGATGTTTTCGTATACGTAGTTCCAGTCGATTGCTTCGATGTTCATCTTGAATCCAACTGCCTTGAGCTGTTCAGCCATAGCTTCAGGAATTGTAGTGGAATCCGTCCATGCATACCATGTAAACTCAAGCTTCTTTCCGTCCTTTTCACGGATTCCGTCTCCGTCAGTATCCTTCCAGCCTGCTTCATCTAATAAAGCCTTAGCCTGCTCAGGGTCGTTTGCAAGGTTCTTCTGGAAGTAATCCTTGGCATCCTGGTTGAAGTTCTGTAAAGTATCATAAATCATGGAATATGCAGGAGCGATAAGTCCGTCAACTACTTCTGCCATTCCGTCTCTGTCGATAGCAAGAGCGAGAGCCTTACGTACGTTGATATCAGAGAATACAGGGGAATCGGTATTCATTTCGAAATAAGTGATGTTAGGGTAAGTTGTGTCGAGAAGTTTTATGTTCTCTAAATCTTTCAGTTCCATGTACTGGTCGGTTCCAACTGACATGATGAGGTCTACATCACCGCTCTTAAGTTCTTCTGTAGCAGTGAAGTCCTCTACATTGAAACGTAATTTAACAGTTTCAAATTTTCCTGCGCCTTTGTTTTCAACAATCGGGTTATTGCATACATATCCGTCGTTTCTTACAAGGTTTACTTCGGAGCCGGAAACGTAGCCGCCTTCAGCTAAAGCGTACATTCCGTAAGGGTGGCATCCCCACATAAGTTCTTCGTTGCTCATGGAGTCCAGCTCGTCCTTATCGATTACTGTTACGAAGCCTGCGCAGAAATAATATTCCATGTCGGATCTGAAGTGTGAGAGGTGAAGTGTTACCTGTCTTCCGTCTACATCCATGGATTTGATGTTGTTGTATCCCCAGTTGTAAGGGCTTACATCGAGACCGTGCTGGATGGAAGCAACAACGTCTTCAGGTTCAACCTGTTCGCCTGTGGAATAGTACATTCCCTCAGGTACGTTAAAGGTTACTGTCTTGCCGTCTTCGCTGATGGTCCAGTCTGTACAAACATTGTCTTCCATAGTGTTTGTCTCAGGGTTCCACTGGAAGAGAGCACTGGAGTTAAGTCCCTGTCCGCCTGCAGTTTCGTCAAGCTGATAGGTGTCAAGTCCGTACCATTCACTGTCGATTATGGTCAGATTAGTCTTGGCAGAAGCGTCATCTCCGCCGCCTCCGCATGCTGCCATGCAAAATACCATTACAACGCATAAGCAGATTACGATTAATTTCTTCTTCATGTTTTCCTCCTTCTTAAAACAGGATATAAGCTTGGTTTATTGCAAATATAATTACAATCAGTTTAAATGGGGTTCACCGGCTTCAGTCCTCCAGCGGATGGAAGCAGGCAACCTGATGTCCCGGTGCCACAACGGTATCCTCAGGCATTGTGGTTCTGCACTGTTCGGTGACGTATCTGCACCTGTCGCAGAACCTGCAGCCCGGCCCGATTTTAATCAGGCTTCCCGGGTCGCCCGTCATGAGCTCTTTTTTTCTGTCCCTCATGTTAGGATCCAGCACGGGAGCCGCATCCAGCAGACCTCTGGTATAAGGATGCTTGGCATTATTGGCAATCTCCGAAGTAGGTCCGAATTCCACCAGACGTCCCAGATACATTACAGCGATTCTGTCACTGATATACTTAATGACGTTCAGATCGTGAGTGATTACCAGATATGTCAGGTTTAGCTGCTCCTGAAGGTCCAGAAGCAGGTTGAGTATCTGGGCCTGTACCGATACGTCGAGGGCGCTGGTAGGCTCGTCCAGAATCATAATTCTCGGATTGAGAGCCAGGGCTCTGGCTATGGCAATTCTCTGGAGCTGTCCGCCGGAAAGCTGGTGAGGGTAGCTGTCCAGATATCTCTGGTCCATTTTAACCATCTCCAGAACTTCTTTGGCCTTCTTTCTGGCCTCCTCTTTAGGAACTCCGTGGATTATCATAGGACGCATGATGGAGCTTTCCACTGTCTGTCTCGGATTCAGGTTTGAAGCAGGGTCCTGGAATACGACGGCCACTTCGCTTCTGAGCTTCTTCATTTCCTCTCCCGAAGCCTTGGAAACGTCTATTCCGTCGATGATTACAGTTCCCTCGGTTTTTTTGGTCAGGTTCAGTATTACTCGGGCCAGGGTTGTCTTGCCGCTTCCCGACTCTCCTACAAGTCCGACGATTTCGCCTTCGTTGATGGTGAGGGAAATATCGTCTACCGCCTTGGCGAAGGTGGTGCTCTTCTTCAGAAGGCCTTTGGAAATAGAAAAGTATTTTTTCAGGCCGTCAAGTTTAATCATAACTTTTTCTTCCATCTTACTTTTCTTCCTTTCCAACCATGTGGCAGCGGCAGTAATGTCCTTCGCCTACAAAAACTGCTTCAGGATTTTCGTTGAAGCATATTTCCTTGGCGTACGGACAGCGGTTAGCAAATCTGCAGCCCGGTTTTTTCTCCGTAATACGCGGTACGGAACCGTCTATCGTCTTCAGTCTGCCCTCTGCTTTGGTCTTGCTCGGCAAAGCCTGCATCAGGAGCTGTGTATAAGGATGGGTCGGATGTGCGAATATCTCGAACACGTCTCCGCTTTCAATCATCTCGCCGGCATACATAATGCCTATCTTGTCGGCAATTTCGGCAACCAGTCCGAAATTATGGGTGATGAGCATTATGGCCGTATTGAATTTATCCTTGAGTTCCTTCATTATCTGAAGGATCTGTGCTTCTATGGTTACGTCCAGGGCTGTAGTCGGCTCGTCGGCTATGAGCAGCTCAGGGTTTCTGGAAAGCATCATGGCTATCATGACACGCTGACGCATACCGCCGGAAAGCTCATGAGGAAAGCTGTTTACTCTTTCCTCGGCATCAGGCATCTTTACATCCTTGAACAGCTTTATCACTCTGTTCCATGCCTCCTGCTTATCAACCTTATCAAGCAGAATAGCTTCAGCCATCTGGTCTCCCACCTTGTATACAGGGTTGAGAGAATCCAGAGGATTCTGGAATATCATTCCGATTTCCTTACCTCTGATGGCCTCCATCTCCTGACGGGTGCATTCTCGGAGGTCTTTGCCCTTGAAAATAATTTTCCCGCTTATTTCCTCGTTGCCGCCGGGCAGAAGATTCATGATGCTGTGGGCTACAGTAGATTTGCCGCAGCCGGATTCTCCGACTATGGCGAATACTTCGCCCTTGTTTATGACGCAGTTTACATCGTTTACTGCAGAGAGGTAACCGTCCTTAACCTTGTAGTCGATGGACAGATTTTCAAGTCTCAATAATTCTTCACTCATAAGTCTGTCCCCCTCTCTACTGTGATTTCATATGCGGATCCAGCAGGTCTCTCAGGCCTTCGCCCAGAAGGTTGAATCCGAAAGTTGTATATACAAGCGCAAGTCCCGGGAAAATACTGAGCCAAGGAGCTCTGCTTATGTTCTCTATTCCCTTGGAAATAGCAAGGCCCCAGTCAGGTGAAGGCGGCTGTGAGCCCAGTCCCAGGAAAGACAGAGTTGTGGTCGACATGATTGTTCCCGGAAGATTCAGGGAAACCATTACGATCAGCGAAGGAATTATGTTAGGCAGAATGTATCTGACCATAAGGGAGAAATTGCTTTCTCCAAAAGCCTTCCCTGTTTCCACGAAAGCCATATTCTTAAGAGATAAGGTCTTCGCTCTGACAGTACGGGCATAGCTTGCCCATGCAACCAGCGAAATAGCGATTACCGTGTTGGTAAGGCCCTTTCCTATGAGGGTTACAACAGCCAGCGCCAGAATGGTGCCCGGAATACACCAGGTAAGGTCAGTCATGAAGGACAGCACTCTGTCCACCCATTTGCCGAAGAAACCGCAGGCAAGACCTACTGCAACGCCTATTACCAGCTGAAGTGAGCCGCCCAGAAAAGCCACCCAGAGAGCGATACGGCTTCCGTACACAACCCTGGAAAACACATCTCTTCCCAGTTCATCGGTTCCAAACCAGAAATCGCCGGAAGGTTTCTCATATCTGGCTCCCACTCCCTGCTGTGCATAATCGTATGGGGCAATGAAATCTGCAAATATGGCTATCAGGATAACGCTGAGCAGAATGACAAAGCCGATCATGAAATTTTTATTTTTCCAACATTCGTATAATGTTTCTTTAAATTTGCTGTTTTTAGTATTATTGCTCACTTAGTTGTCACCTCCGCTCAGGGATACTCTGATTCTAGGATCCAGAATACCCATAACGATATCGCTTATGAGGTTGCAGATAACCGTTAAAATGGCAATCAGGAGCAGAACCGCCTGTACTACAGGCATATCCTGTACTATGATGGAGTTGAGGAGCAGGTTGCCCATACCCGGAAGTCCGAATATCTTTTCGATTACAACCGCTCCGCTTATGAGCCACGGAATGGACATGAACACCAGCGTGGTTACCAGCACAAGGGCATTTCTGAGAACATGCTTTATCATAACTGTTCTCTTAGGAAGTCCCTTGGCGTAGGCAGTGGTAACGTACTTCTCGTTGAATACTTCCAGCACCTCTGTCTTGGTGATACGCAGTGTTCCTCCCATGCCCGACAGAACCGTGGTCGCCACAGGCAGTATGTAGTTCTTTATGCCTGAATATCCGCTGATAGGAAGCCACCCCAGCTTGACGGCAAAGAGCAGTATGAACAGAGCTCCCAGCCAGAAAGCAGGAACAGCCGTCATCAGAAGGGAAAAGTTAACCGTAAACCGGTCAAAGAACCCGTCCTTTTTCATGGCGCAAAGCAGACCCAGGGGCAGAGCGATGAGAAGCTCAATAACCAGTGACCATCCGCAAAGCTTGAGACTGTACGGGATTCTCGCCCCCATAAGGTCCCAGACATCGCTTTTATATCTGGTTGATCTGCCGAAGTCCCCATGAATGACACCTTTTACCCAGTTTTTATACTGAGTGAAAAACGGCTGATCATATCCCAATTCGTGTGCAATTTCAGCCTTTCTCTCCAGAGATACCTTACGGTCTACAACCATATCCACCGGGTCTCCGGGCATCATGTACATCAGGCTGAATACCAGGAATGATACGCATATAACCAGAACCATTCCCAGCAAAATTCTCTTAATGATATAATCCCTAATAATTACATCTCCCTTCCTCAGATTTTTTGATATACTCTATTGTAACACCTTACAGCCCACGCCTTGCCGTCTCTTAAAAAGAACCGGAAGGTGCTGACTCTTCGGCCAGGATTATTCGCGCTGAATGCGGCGAATACAGTTCCTCCGCAATATTTAAGAACCACATCTCTGCCGCCGTATACGGCTGTCAGTCTGCCGTCTTCGCAGCTGACAACGCAGTGAGAAGGCAGTCCTTCTTCTGTCATGAAATCCCCTGTAAGCGCCTCAGGTACGCTGAATTCGCGTCCGTCAGGCTCTGCCCAGTCAATGCGCCTATCCAGAGGCTGTCCGCAGATGAAGTTGTAGCAGGCCCATTGGAACTCTTCTACATCAACATCTCCTTCGTTGCACAGAACAGCAACGCTGTATCCGCCCTCCATGAAGCCTCCGAAGCTGGATACTCCGTGAAGTCCTCCGGAATGTTCACAGACCTCTTTTCCGTGAACTTTTCTCTTTCTCAGTCCAAGGCAGTAATAGGGCTCATCTCTCAGCGGAAACTCTCTTCCCGTCATAAGCTCCACGGCTTCAGCCGGAATTACCTGCTTTCCTTCCCACATGCCTCCCTGTGAGAGCATCTGGTAGTAGCGGCTCATGTCCCCTGCAGTGGACTTTACACATGCGCATCCTCTGAAAGGCGGGAGGACGGACCAGTTATCATCCCATATAAGGCTTCCGTCATCCTCTCTCTCGAAGAGGCTGGTTATATTGCCTCCGGACATTATGCGTGCCTGGCTGCAGTCGTAATCCAGAACTGTGCGAGTCATTCCCAGAGGCTCGAAGACTCTTTCCCGGAGAAATTCTTCCAGAGTCTTTCCTGCTGCCATATCCACCACATAGGACAATATGGCATAGCCTTCATTGGAGTAGCTCATTATTTCGCCCGGGGCTCCCAGAGGTCTGTAGCTGCCCTCTGAAATGTATTGGATTATCTGCTCTATTTTATCCATCTTGTTAGGCGCCGTTTCCAGCATGTAGCTGTACCACTCGCTTTCTCTCTCTATGCTGTTCATGGCTATGGACCATTCGAGAGGCGGCATAGGCGGCAGCCCGGCCCTGTGCATTGCTATTGTCTTCAGCGTAACACACTCATCAGGCGCTCCCGGAATGTGAAAGTCAGGGAAATATTTCACCACAGGATCGTCCAGGCTCAGCTTTCCTTCTGTATGAAGAATAGCGCAGGCCAGAGAAGTCATGGACTTGCTCATAGAAGCAATTCCAAAGACCGTATCCCTGTCAACGGGTATTTTTTCCTCGTAGTTTCTAT
Organism: uncultured Oscillospiraceae bacterium; assembly: GCA_964619875.1. Lineage (GTDB taxonomy): Bacteria > Bacillota > Clostridia > Peptostreptococcales > Anaerovoracaceae > SUG1106. Next base: position 6,955 of record CAZUFU010000005.1, on the reverse strand, counting down.
AACCGAGGCCCTTTTCAAGGATGACGCCCTCCGGCCCGCGGAGAGAAATGGACATTCCCGGGTATCCCCTTTTTTCAAACAAATCCGTAATGTATCTATCTAAAACTTCTAAATCTCTTTTCATTATTTTAACTTTCTTTTCTCTTTTTCAGTGAAATTAATACTCCTGTTAATTTATAATAATGCAATTTTTATGCCTATTGTTTGTCTGTTGTTTCTCTCTTTCTATTCCGCTTTTTTAGAGACTTTTAAAACAGACATACCGAAAATGCATCTTTTATCCGATGGTTTTTTAAGAGTTAATCCTATTTAGTCCCATTTTTCTTTATTTCCTTCAGCTTTTTCCCGCTGAATAAAATTACCTTTTCAGCCAGAACTTCCATAGGGTCAACATAGTATTCTCCCAGGCTGTTATCCCGTTTTATGATAGGCAGTTCCGTACAGCCCAGAATTGCTTTGCTGCATCCTGCTTCCTTAACAGCCTTTTCAATGCGCTCCCACGAAGGCTTGTCCCATGGCAGGCCCGCCTTGACCCTGTCGTAGATCTGATGCATAACTTCCTTCTGAATATCCGGCTCCGGAGCGTAAGGAACCAGCCCTGCCGCTTCCATGTGCTTCTGATAAAGTCCGGTCTTTATGGTTCCGTCAGTTGCAAGGACTGCCACCTTGGCCCCAGGTTCTTCTTCTGCAATCTTCGACGTGGTTTCCTTTATCATATGAATGATGGGTATGTTCAGCTTGTCAGCAATCATGTCGCCGAAGAAATGGGCTGTGTTGCATGTTATGGCAATAGCTTCGCAGCCGCAGCTTTCCAGTGTTCTGGCATCGTCAAGCATTCTGCTGTAGACCTCATCGTAGTCACCTTTAAGGATGGCCCCTGTTCTGTCAGGCATGCCTGAGTCACTGTATATTATCATTCTGACGTGCTCCTGGTCGCAGGATGCGTCGGTCATCTCCGTTACATATTTATAAAACAGCTGGGAGGCCATAGGCCCCATACCGCCGATAACTCCTATCTTTCTGTCCATCTGATGCTTCTCCTTTCAGTATCCATTTCACACATTGCGCCCATAGGAATAGTAATCATGGGAAAGCCGTGGCCCGACTGGATGTTGTACATTACAGGAATGTCCATGTCTTTTACCGCATCCATTATCGCTTCTGTCACGCCGTAGCTTTCATCCTCCAGCTCACAATCGGTGAACTGTCCCAGCAGGATGCCCTTTACTCCATCCAACTTGCCGGCGTTTTTTAGCTGGTAGATGTTGCGGTCCATGTTGCCGATATGTCCTCCGATTTCCTCTATGAAAAGTATTCTTCCCTCGGTTTCCATCTCGTAAGGCGTACCCAGAGATGCGCTCATTACGCAAAGGTTTCCGCCTGTCATAATTCCGCTTGCCCGGCCTTCTTTAGCGACTTTTAGCGGCATTCCTTCAGGAGCTCTGTACTCATAGTCACCTTCGCACATCAGCGCCTCAAAAAGGGCTTTTTTGCTTTCGTCGTCAAAGTGCTCCAGCATGTTGGACGAAACCATGGGACCGTGATATGTAATAAAATCGCATTCCTGATTGAAAATCAGATGAAGTGTGGTGACATCGCTGTAGCCCAGGAAAATTTTCCGGTTGTTTCTGATTATGTCCAGGTCCAGGAATTCCACTATACGGTTTCCTCCGTCGCCGCCCCTCAGGCAAAAAACAGCGTCTACTTCTTTATCTTCAAACATCCTGTTAAGCCACTGTGCGCGCATTTTCTCGTCTCCGGCCATGAATCCTCCCTTGGACGATGCCAGATTATCTGCCGCTTTCACACGAAAGCCCATGTTTTCAAGCATTCTGATACACTCTGCCGCTCTTTTCTCCGGCACTGCGGAGCATGGCGCTACCAGTCCGATGGTGTCTCCCGGCTTAAGCCTTTTAGGATAAATCATTATAATTCCTCCTCGTATTTTTAACTCGCTACAATAAAAATGCAATTTATATGCCACTGCTATGTCACTGCGCCTGCTCAGGATTTCATCGGTATGATTTTTGCTTTATATGTCATCAATCCATATTCATAAAGGAGTATTAATATGAAAAAATTTTTCGCAATGCTGCTTTCTCTCAGCCTGATTGCTACGTGGACGGCCGGTGCTTTTGCCTTTGTAGATGATGCTTTTGCGGCTGATGTGCCAGCCAATGAAGACCAGGCGCCTCACAGCAAAGCGGCTATTCTCTACGAAGCTACTACTGACACTGTTTTCTATGAAAAAAATGCCGACATGGAGCTTCCTCCAGCCAGCATGACTAAAGTTATGACCGCCGTTTTAGTCCTCGAACAGAATCCTCAGCTTGAGGGAACTCTAACTGTATCAGAAAATGCCGTAAAGCATTATTACTGCAGCAGCATGGGTTACCCTCACCTAAAGGCCGGCGAAGTCATCTCCTACAAAGACTGCATGGCCTATATGCTGATTCCTTCGGCAAACGAGGCCGCCACCTCCTTCGCCTTCGAAATCGGCGGCGACATGGAGACCTTCGTACAGATGATGAACGACAAGGTGAAGGAGCTGGGCTGTACCAATACTCAATTCAAAGACCCTGTCGGGCTTTCCTCCTCGGACCACTATACCACTCCGAGAGACATGATCAGAATCTGCCGTTATGCCATGTCCTTCGACAGCTTCAGGGAAGCCGTTTCCGCTGCTTCTGTCACGGTTCCTGTATCCAACATGCGCGACGAAAGCTATGAATGCTATACGACCAACTATGTCAAATTCCCCGATGACAGATACGAAAGTCCTTACTCTCAGTACGTCACCGGCGTTAAAACCGGCTGGACTCCGGCTGCAGGCTGGTGCTTCTCAGGCTGCATGGAAAAGGACGGCCTGGTATGGTATTCTGTGGTCATGGGCGGCGATGAAGAGTGGTATGACGAAGAACGTATAATACAAGGTGACTTCAGGGATACAATCAACCTGTACAGCCTGACCGAGGGCGTCACAGCAGAGCAGCTTAAGGCCATGCACGACGGCGCTGTAGGACTTGACGGCGAAGCCAGCGGCGGCATTCCCGCCCTGCCTGCAGTGGCCGGAGTTGTGGTTGCTGCTGTTCTGGCAGTTCTGGCCATTGCTCTGATCGTGCGAGCCGTCAGGAAAGACCCGAAGTCTCATTAAGTCGGCTGCGATATCCGAAGCCAGCAATGTCTGGGACCGTGATGTTGTTCTGTTCGAGCTGAAATCTCCACCAATTTTGCATTTTTTTGCGAAATGGTGGAGATTTTTTGCATTTTCACACTTGCTGAGTTCAGTACGAAAAATCCTCATCCAGCTTAAGTGTTGAAATTTCAACGTTTTACATATTATTACATGCAGCTCGACAGCCAGCGAGACGTGAATTTTTCCACCAAAATCGCAAAAACGGCCAAAAAGGTGGAGTTTGAAGGAAAAGAGACAACCGGCTCATCGCGCCGGTTGTCTCTTTTCTGTTTATCTGCTTCCCTATAATTATTTTTTCTCAGCGATAGCCGCCTGTGCTGCCGCAAGCCTTGCGATAGGCACGCGGAACGGCGAGCAGGACACATAGTCCAGTCCAATCTTGTGGCAGAATTCCACTGAGCTCGGGTCTCCGCCGTGTTCTCCGCATACTCCTGTATGAAGATTGCTGTTTGCTTCCTTTCCAAGCTTTATCGCCCTCTTCATCAGCTGACCTACTCCCTTCTGGTCAAGCTTTGCAAACGGGTCGTTTTCGAATATCTTGTTCTCATAGTAGGAATCCAGGAACTTGCCTGCATCATCTCTTGAGAAGCCATAGGTCATCTGGGTCAGGTCGTTGGTTCCGAAGCTGAAGAAATCAGCCACTCCTGCTATCTCGTCAGCTGTCACGCAGGCTCTTGGTATTTCTATCATGGTTCCCACCTTATACTTGAGCTCTGCTCCTGCTGCTGCGATTTCTTCATCTGCCGTCTTAACTACAATCTTCTTTACGAAATCAAGCTCCTTAACGTCTGATGTAAGCGGTATCATGATTTCAGGCACCATCTCCCAGTCAGGATGTGCTTTCTTTATCTTGAGAGCAGCTCGGATGACTGCCTTGGTCTGCATTCTCGCAATTTCAGGATAAGTTATGGCAAGTCTCAGTCCTCTGTGTCCCATCATAGGGTTGAACTCGTGCAGTGAAGTGATGATGTCCTTGATTTCTTCCACTGTTTTGCCCTGGGCATCTGCCAGCTTCTTTATGTCTTCCTCTTCTGTAGGCAGGAATTCGTGGAGAGGCGGGTCAAGGAAACGGATGGTTACAGGATATCCTTCAAGGGCTTCAAAGAGGCCTTCAAAGTCTCCCTGCTGATAAGGCAGTATCTTTTCAAGGGCTGCTTCTCTTTCCTCTACAGTATCGGAGCAAATCATCTCTCTGAATGCCGCTATTCTGTCCTCTTCAAAGAACATGTGCTCTGTACGGCAAAGGCCTATTCCCTCTGCTCCAAGCTCACGGGCCTTCTTCGCATCGGAAGGTGTGTCAGCATTGGTTCTTACCTTAAGCCTTCTGTACTTGTCCGCCCATGCCATGATTCTTCCGAATTCTCCTGCTATGACTGCATCTGTTGTAGGAATGAGTCCCTCATAGATATTTCCTGTGGTTCCGTCAAGGGATATCTCTGAACCCTCTGTAAAGGTCTTTCCTCCCAGGGTGAACTTCTTGTTTTCCTCATCCATGATGATATCTCCGCAGCCTGATACGCAGCATGTTCCCATTCCTCTTGCAACTACTGCTGCGTGGGATGTCATGCCTCCGCGCACTGTGAGAATGCCCTGGGCTGCCTTCATTCCTGTAATGTCCTCAGGTGAGGTTTCAAGGCGCACAAGCACAACCTTTTCGCCTCTTGATGCCCATTCCACTGCATCATCTGCGTTGAACACAACCTTGCCGCAGGCTGCTCCAGGTGATGCTCCAAGGCCCTTTCCTATAGGTGCTGCCGCTTTAAGCTCTGCTGCATCAAACTGTGGGTGCAGGAGGGTATCAAGGTTACGAGGGTCTATCATGGCCACTGCTTCTTCTTCGGTTCTCATTCCTTCATCCACCAGGTCGCAGGCTATCTTTAAGGCTGCCTGGGCTGTTCTCTTGCCGTTTCTTGTCTGAAGCATGAAAAGCTTTCTGTCCTGAATGGTAAATTCCATGTCCTGCATGTCTCTATAGTGGTTCTCAAGAGTTCTGCATACATCCTTAAACTGCTCGAATACCTCAGGCATTACTTCTGCAAGGGACTCTATAGGCTGAGGTGTACGCACGCCGGCTACCACGTCTTCTCCCTGGGCGTTAAGCAGGAATTCTCCCATGAGCTTCTTTTCTCCTGTAGCCGGGTCACGGGTAAATGCCACTCCCGTTCCTGATTCGTCAGACCAGTTTCCGAAGGCCATCTCCTGTACGTTTACTGCTGTTCCCCATGAATACGGGATATCGTTATCTCTGCGGTATACGTTGGCTCTAGGGTTATCCCATGATCTGAATACTGCCTTGATTGCTCCCATGAGCTGCTCTCTGGGGTCGTCAGGGAAATCCTCTCCTATCTTTTCCTTGTATTCGGCCTTGAACTGGTCTGCCAGTTCCTTAAGGTCTGCTGCTGTAAGGTCTACATCCTGTGTTACTCCTCTTTTTTCCTTCATCCGGTCGATAAGCTCTTCGAAATATTTCTTGCCCACTTCCATAACCACATCCGAGTACATCTGAATGAATCTTCTGTAGCAGTCTCTGGCCCATCTTTCGTTGCCCGTCTTTGCGGCTACTACTTCTACCACCTCTTCATTGAGGCCAAGGTTCAGAATGGTGTCCATCATGCCCGGCATGGATGCTCTTGCTCCTGAGCGCACTGATACCAGCAGAGGATTTTCTTTATCTCCGAACTTCTTTCCCGTGATTTTTTCCATCTCGGTTACGGCCTCATCTATCTGAGCCTTTATCTCGTCGTTTATCTGACGGCCGTCTTCGTAATATTGTGTGCATGCTTCTGTAGTTATGGTGAATCCCTGAGGGACCGGAAGACCAAGTCTTGTCATCTCTGCAATGTTGGCGCCTTTGCCGCCCAGGAGATTTCTCATGCCCGCATCTCCTTCAGAAAACATGTATACCCACTTCGCCATTTTTACTACCTCCTCCTAAGTGTTTTTCTGTAATAATAGTGTTGCAATAAGCATGCCATCCTATAAAATGCCTGGCACACAAGAAAAAATCACCGGATAACATCATCTGTCTCCGGCGATTTTGCTCGTCGTTATGTAATTAGACTATTTCAGAGGTGCTAAGCCGAGGATTTCTCTAGCTTCAGCAGGAGTAGCAACTTCTCTGCCGAGTAACTTAGCCAGCTGAACTACCTTTTCAACCATCTGGCCGTTGGATTCTGCCAGAACGCCCTTTTCCATGTAAAGGTTGTCTTCGAAACCAACTCTTACGTGTCCGCCAAGTGCGATTGTAGCAGCAGCAATGTGCCATGCGTTCTTGCCAAGGCCTGTTGCAGTCCAGGTTGAACCTTCAGGAATGGATTCTACCATGTATACCAGATCTCTGATAGTAGCTGACATCTGAACGCCGAGAACGAAGTCCCAGTGAATAGGCTTTACTAAGTAGCCCTTCTTGTAAGCTGTCTTCATAGCGATGTCGATCATACCCTTGTCGAATACTTCGCATTCAGGCTTGATGCCTCTTTCCTGCATGATCTTAGCAAAGTTTACGATTGTGTTGTCAGTGTTTACGAAAATTTCGTCTCCGCCGAAGTTGCAGGTACCGCAGTCCAGTGTAGCCATTTCAGGTGTAGGAACTACTTCTGTGGACTGTAATCTTTCGAGGTCAGTCATGCCAACTGCTCCGCCTGTTGAAGGCTGGATGATTGCATCAGGACATTCCTTTCTGATAGCATCGATGCATTCCTGGAATCTGCCCTTGTCCTGAGTAGGAGTACCGTCATCCCATCTTACGTGAAGGTGGAT
>CAZUFU010000004.1:0-47721 GCA_964619875.1 uncultured Oscillospiraceae bacterium | reverse complement strand
CTGATAATTTCTTTACTTTATGGGTAATAAGTTGTATAATATATTGCAATTGTTTGCGATTTTTGCTAAAAAATCGTCTAAACTTTCCCAAAACAGGTTTTTAATATTTAGGAGGATATATTTTAATGAAAGCAACATTTATTTCGAGAGAAAAGAACGACGTAAAGTTCACTATGGAATTTACCGCAGAGGAATTTGAAAACGCTCAGATTAAGGCTTACCAGAAAGCTAAAGATCAGTTCCAGATCGACGGTTTCAGAAAGGGCAAAGCACCGAGAAGCATTATCGAAAAGCATTACGGCGAAGGCGTATTCTTTGAGGACGCCATTGATGAACTGTTCAAAGAACACTACGGAAAGGCTCTCGGAGAGTTGGAGCTTGAGGTTATAGACAGCCCGGCAGCAGAATTCAGCAAGATTGCCAAGGGCGAAGGATTTACAGTAACCATAACCGTGCCTTGCTTCCCTGTTGTAGAAGTAAAGGACTACAAGGGTGTAGAGATAGACAAGATTGAGCAGGAAGTAAAAGACGAGGATGTAGAAAACGAAATCAAAGCACTTCAGAAGAGAAACGCCAGAATGATTTTAGTTGAAAGACCTGCTAAGGAAGGCGACACCGTACTTCTTGACTACTCCGGATTTGTAGGAGATGAACAGTTTGAAGGAGGCACCGCAGAAAGACAGGAGCTTAAGCTTGGCTCAGGTATGTTCATTCCGGGATTTGAAGAACAGCTCATAGGAGCAACTCCGGGAGAAAAGAAGGATGTTGTAGTTACATTCCCTGAAGAATACCATGCAGAGTCTCTGGCAGGAAAGGAAGCGGTTTTTCACTGCCTTGTGCATGAAATTAAGGAAGAGCAGCTTCCCGAACTTGACGATGAATTTGCAAAGGATGTAAGCGAATACGACACATTAGAGGAATTAAAAAAGGCAAACAGGGAAAGACTAGAAGCGTATGCAAAAGCAGGCAGCGAAAGCCAGATGAAGGATGCAGCTTTAGGAAAGGTTGTAGAGGCTAATGAAGTTGAGGTTCCTAGAACTATGGTTGAGGATGAAATGGACAGAATGTGCCAGGAACTTGACCAGCAGCTGAGATATCAGGGCATGAGCCTTGAGCAGTATCTCCAGTTCACAGGCAAGGACATGGCTGCTTTCAGAGAGGAATTAAGACCTGACGCTGAGAGACAGGTTAAGACCAGAATCATCCTTATGGGAATCGTTGAGGCAGAAGACATCAAGGTTTCACAGGACGAAATTGAAGAAGAACTTAAGGTTATGGCTGCTCAGTATCAGATGACAGCTGACAAGATTAAGGAAATGATCGGCGTTGAAAACCTTACATTCTTAAAGAAGGATTTACAGGTTAAGAAGGCAATCGAATTCATTTTTGACAACGCTGTAATCAAATAATAGTCAGGGAAAAGTGTAAAATAAGTATATAAATGACAGAAAGGGGTATGAAGGATGGCTTTAATACCATATGTAGTTGAACAGACAAGCAGAGGGGAAAGGTCTTATGACATATATTCAAGACTTCTCAAGGACAGAATTATATTCATAGGAGAGCAGATAGATGAGCATCTGGCAAGCCTCGTGGTGGCTCAGCTGCTGTTTCTGGAAGCTGAAGATCCTGAAAAGGATATTTGTATCTACATCAACAGCCCCGGCGGTTCTGTAACCGCCGGCATGGCTATTTATGATACCATGCAGTATATAAAGCCGGACGTTTCTACAATATGCATAGGGATGGCAGCAAGCATGGGAGCTTTCCTGCTTTCTTCCGGCACAAAAGGAAAAAGATTTGCCCTTCCTAATGCCGAGATTATGATACATCAGCCTCTGGGCGGCGTAAACGGTCAGGCAGAGGATATCAAGATCCACGCCGAATGGATACTTAAGACCAGAGAAAAGCTGAACAGGATACTGTCAGCCAACACCGGTCAGCCGCTGGAAAAAATTGACCGGGACACAGACAGAGATAACTTCATGGGTGCAGACGAGGCCGCCTCGTACGGACTTATTGACAAGGTTATCACACAGAGATAGGGGGATTCAAAGACGTGAGCAAATACGACGAAAACAAACAGCTTAAGTGCTCCTTCTGCGGCAAACCGCAGACTCAGGTGAACCGTCTTGTAGCAGGACCGGGAGTGTATATCTGTGACGATTGTATTCACATCTGCATGGATATTCTCAATGAAAACATACAGGACGAAGGGGAGCAGGCAGCTGCCGCCAAGCCTTACAGACTGCCGAAACCTAAGGAAATAACAGATATTCTTTCCGAATATGTCATCGAGCAGGATAAGGCTAAAAAAGCTCTGGCAGTTGCAGTATATAATCACTATAAACGAATAAATAATATAGACAAGGAAGATGACGGTGTGGAACTTCAGAAGAGTAACATCGTCATGATAGGACCTACAGGCTCGGGAAAGACTTTGCTGGCACAGACTCTCGCAAAGATTCTCGATGTGCCTTTTGCCATCGCTGATGCGACAGCCCTTACAGAGGCGGGTTACGTAGGAGAAGACGTTGAAAACATCCTTCTCAAGCTGCTTCAGGCTGCGGATTTTGATGTGGAAAAGGCTCAGAAGGGTATCATTTACGTAGACGAAATCGACAAGATTTCAAGACGTTCAGAGAACCCTTCCATCACTCGCGACGTAAGCGGTGAGGGCGTGCAGCAGGCGCTCCTTAAGATTCTTGAGGGAACAGTGGCCAATGTGCCGCCTCAGGGTGGACGCAAACACCCTCATCAGGAATTTATTCAGTTCGATACCACCAATGTACTGTTTATCTGCGGAGGTGCCTTTGACGGATTGGATAAGATAATACAGAGAAGACTGGGCGACAAGGTAATAGGCTTTAATTCAGAGATAAAGCTGGATAAGGCTGACGAAACGAAGATTCTTTCACTAGTGCAGCCGGAAGATTTGCTTAAATTCGGACTTATCCCCGAGTTTATAGGAAGACTCCCGGTAATGGTGGCTCTTGAAGAACTTTCGGAGGATGCACTGATAAGAATTATTACCGAGCCTAAGAACGCTCTGCTCAAGCAGTATCGTAAACTTTTCAGACTGGATAACGTAGAGCTTGAAATTGAACCGGAGGCCATAAAAGCCGTGGCCAGGAAGGCTATAGAACGCAAAACAGGCGCAAGAGGCCTCAGAAGTATTCTTGAAGCAGTAATGACGGATATCATGTACGATATTCCTTCAAGAGACGATGTGAAAAAATGCATAATCACCAGAGAGACCATAGAGGAGGGCTGCAGGCCTGCACTTATTCTCAAAGACGGTAAACGCATAGATTCAGACAGCAACGAAAACATTGCATAATTCCATAAAGGTAAAACCCGGCTTACGCTGGGTTTTACTGATAATTTAAACAAAGCGGAGGAAAAAACATGAAAGACAGGATTATGATGCCTTGCATACCGCTGCGCGGACTTTCGATCTTTCCGAGAACAATACTCCATTTTGATATAGGCAGAGAAAAGTCAATCAAAGCTCTTGAAGCCGCTATGAACGGCGACAAGCTGCTTTTTGTAACTTCTCAGAAGGACGAAAACATACTGATACCGACACCCGATGATTATTATCATGTGGGAACGGTAGTCAAGGTTAAACAGATGCTTAAAATACAGGGGGATGCTGTAAGAGTGCTGGTAGATGGCCAGTACAGAGCCACCCTGGAGGAAATAGTGACAGAGGAACCGTACATTCAGGCTGCTGTAGAGGAGGCGGATGTAATTGCGGCAGACAAGGAAGACCTTGAGGTAAAAGCCAGAATGAGGTCGGTGCTCTACGCTTTTGATGAATACATAGAACTGAATCCTGCAGTTAAGGAAGAGGTTTATGATCTTATAAGTTCCATTGAGGAGCCGGATGTATTCGCTGATACCATCGCAATGCAGATGGACATAAAGATTGCCGCCAAGCAGGAATTGCTGGAGGCCTTCGATGTGAAAGAAAGACTGGAGATTGTCAACAGAATCATCCTGGAGGAAAACCAGGTTCTCAGACTGGAGCACGACATAAGCGAAAAGGTTCAGGAGGCCGTAAAGCAGAACCAGAAAGAGTATATTCTGAGGGAGCAGATGAAGGCCATTCAGGATGAGCTGGGCTACGGCGAGGAAGCAGCCAGCGAAGCGGCCAGATGGACCGAAGAGCTGGAAAAACTGGAACTGGATCCTAAAATAACAGACAAAGTAAAGCGCGAAATAAATAAATTCACCAAGATGGCGCCCGGTTCAGCGGATGCCGCCGTTATCAGAAATTATGTGGAGACGGTCATCGGACTGCCGTGGCATACGTCATCAAAGACCAATTCAGATCTTAAGAGAGCAGAGAAGATTCTCAACGATGATCACTACGGACTTGAGAAGGTAAAAGAGAGAATTCTTGAATATCTGGCGGTAGTACACCTTTCCAAAGCGCTGAAAGGCCCGATAATCTGCCTTGTAGGCCCTCCGGGTGTAGGTAAGACCTCCATAGCACGTTCCATTGCCAGAGCCACGGGCAGAGAGTTCGTAAGAATGTCCCTTGGCGGAGTGAGAGACGAGGCTGAGATAAGAGGACACAGAAGAACCTACATAGGAGCAATTCCGGGCAGAATAATCACATCTATCAAAGACGCAGGCACTAACAACCCTGTTTTCCTCTTTGACGAGGTTGATAAAATCGGAGCAGACTTCAAGGGAGACCCGGCATCGGCACTTCTTGAGGTTCTGGATCCTGAGCAGAACAAGGACTTTACAGACCATTTCCTCGACCTGCCATTTGACCTTTCCAAGGTTATGTTCATTACCACGGCAAACTCTGTAGAGACTATTCCGAGACCTCTCCTGGATAGAATGGAAGTTATCGAGGTTTCCGGATACACAGAGGAGGAAAAGGTTAAGATTGCACAGCAGTATCTCATACCTAAGCAGATTAAGGCTCATGGCCTGAAGCCTAAGAATTTCAGCATTACGGAAAAGGCTCTCAGAGATCTTATAAACTATTATACCAGAGAATCGGGAGTACGAAATCTGGAAAGAGAGATCGGAAGCCTGTGCCGGAAGGTGGCGCGTAAAATCGTCACCAGAAAGGGAATCGCTTTCCGCATCACTCCTGCCGGTCTGGAAAATTATCTGGGTAAGAAAAAATACAGATACGATGTGGTGGAAGGTGAAAGCGAGGTCGGCGTAGTTACCGGCATGGCATGGACTCAGGTGGGAGGAGATACGCTTTTCATCGAGACAGCCCTTGTACCGGGAAGCGGCAAGATACAGCTTACCGGTCAGCTGGGAGATGTTATGCAGGAGTCGGCTAAGGCGGCAATCACTTATATACGTTCTATTGCAGCTGACTACGACATCGAAGAGGAATTCTACAAGAAGTATGACCTGCATGTCCACGTGCCTGAAGGAGCAGTTCCTAAGGATGGACCTTCCGCGGGTGTTACAATGTTCACAGCGGTAATGTCCGCACTCACAGATACTCCTGTAAGAAAAGATGTAGCCATGACAGGCGAAATCACCCTGAGAGGCAAGGTCCTTCCTGTAGGAGGCATCAAGGAAAAGGTTCTGGCAGCTCACAGAGCCGGAATTAAAACCATCCTTCTGCCGAAGGAAAACGAGCCGGATATCGACGATATACCGCAGGCAGTAAGAAAACAGCTGAAATTTATCCTTTTAGACCGGGCTGTGGAAACGCTGGATTATGCCTTTGCCCAGAAACCGAAAAAAAACAAGTAAGACAGGCTTTAGCCTATGGAAAAAGGACAGGAAATGTAGTATGATAATAAAGAAAGCAGAACTGGAAGCTGTAGCAGTAAAAAAGGCACAGTATCCTGAAGACACTGTGGCGGAGGTAGCCTTTGCGGGAAGATCCAATGTGGGTAAATCATCACTTTTAAATCTTCTTACGGGAAGGAAAAGTCTGGCGAGAGTTTCGGGAAACCCGGGAAAGACCAGGACCATTAACTTTTACCGCATTAACGACGAGTTCAGGATTGTGGACCTGCCCGGATACGGCTACGCCAGAGTATCCAAAAGCGTTACCGAAAACTGGGGCGATATGATGGAAGAGTATTTCCGGAACAGAAACGGTCTCAGAAAGGTGGTGCAGCTTGTGGATATCAGGCATGCACCGTCTGCTCAGGACGTACAGATGTACGAATATCTCAGACATTACGGACTTGACGGCATTGTTGTCGCCACCAAGGCGGACAAGGTATCACGAAACGAGCAGGCAAAGTGCCTTAAGGTAATCAGACAGTCCCTTAACCTGGGGCCGGATGATCTGGTTATACCTGTGTCTGCACTGAAGCGCAGCGGCCACGACAGGCTCCTTGAGGAGATTGAAAAAATTCTGGAGGACTAAATGCAATTTTTAAGCCTGAGATTTATAATGAACAGAATAAAGGCCATTTCCAGCATGATGAAGGACAAGACCGTGCCGAAGCGCAAGAAAGCACTGGTGCTCTTTGGCCTGATTTATCTTGTGCTGCCTGTGGATATAATTCCGCCGGTGTTGTTTCCTTTTGGATTTCTGGACGATCTGGTATTGTGGATATGGATTATATGGCACCTTAAAGACACTCTGGATCAGTACTGGGTAGGAGAAAAGACCGTAGACTATTCAGGAGATTTCAAGTCTGAAAACCTTGTGGAAGGGGTGGATTATAAGGTGAACGCAGGGGACGAGGAAGGAAAAAACGAGGAGTAAAGAAAGATAAAATGGAAAACAATACAGTAGGAAAGATTTTATTTACAAGAGAGCAGATTGAAAAAAGGGCTGAAGAAATCGGAGCCCAGATCGCAAAGGATTACGAAGGCGAAGAGGTTTATCTGGTGGGAACTCTCAGAGGTGCAGTAATGTGGATGGCTGATATGATGAAAAATATCACCAACGATACTGAGATTGACTTTATCGTGGCTTCAAGCTACGGTTCCGCCTCAACTTCATCAGGAGTGGTAAAGATTAAAAAAGACCTTGACGGTGACATCTACGGCAAGAACGTAATCATCATAGAGGATATTGTTGATACCGGAACAACACTTAAGTTCCTGAAGGAACATCTTGCCGACAGAAATCCTAAGAGTATTAAAATCTGCACACTTCTCGACAAACCATCAAGAAGACTTGTGGATGTGAAAGCCGACTATATCGGCTTTGAGGTTGAAAACCTTTTCGTAATCGGTTACGGTCTGGATTATGACCAGAAGTACAGAAACCTGCCTTATATAAGCTATCTGGAAGGCTAACCGCCGCAAACGGCTGCAGCCCTTAACCTTCTTGAAATATAATTAAAATATTTATGCAAAGGAGATACATAGACCAATGGGATACGAAGTAAAAATCGGCTTATCAAACAAGCACCTTCATTTAAGCGAAGAACACATTGAAGCATTATTCGGAAAAGGACATCAGCTTACTCCGACCAAGCCTCTGGTTCAGCCGGGCCAGTTCGCATGCGAGGAAAAGGTTGATATCGTAGGACCGAAATCAACATTAAAGGGCATCAGAGTTTTAGGACCTGCCAGAAAGGAAACTCAGGTGGAGCTTGCTATGACTGATGCAAGAACAATCGGCATCAAGGCACCTGTAAGAGAATCAGGAAAGCTTGAAGGAACTCCTGGATGCAAAATCGTAGGACCTTGCGGAGAAATCGAACTTGACCACGGTGTAATCGTAGCTTTAAGACACGTTCACTTAAATGATGAGCAGGCTGCAGAAGCAGGTGTTAAAGACGGAGATGTGGTAAGCATCAAGATCGAAGGCGAAAGAGGACTTATTTTTGACAATGTGCTCGTAAGAGCAGGTGCAAAGCACGAAAGAGAAGTTCATCTTGACACTGATGAAGGTAATGCAGCAGGATGCGGACCTGACAGCGTCTGCACTATTATAAAATAAGCACAGTTTTGAGCGAAAAGGGGGAGGTGGCTCAGCAGCCCGGAGGCTGCGGGCTTACTGCCCCTTTATTTTTAAAACGGGGGATTTAGAAGTGAAGATTTTTAACAGAATATGCTCGGTGATTGTAATATTCACTGCGGCCGCTTTCATTCTGTCATTTTCTCAGAACCTTATCTTCAGATCTGCGGAGGTTTACGGCTTCTATTTTAACGATTCCAGAGCGGTAGACAGAATATACACAAGCCTTACCAGCAGTGAGATGGCTGATGAGATAGCCGGATTTATGGGTTCATGGAGACCGGAAAAATTTGAGGTTCTGGAGGATACGGGCTACGACATGGAGAGCGTGTTTACAGAAGAGGAAAGCGTGAACATGATGGCGGCAAAAAAAATTCTGGATATAAGCAGTGTGATTTTTGTCATCAGCATGATAGTCACCGTGGCAATATACGTGTATTTTCTGAGGAATGGCAAAAAAAAGGTACTTGCAGATATGTTCAAGGTGAGCATTGGACTTGTAATTGCCGGAATTATGGCAGAAATCGGCCTTATGGCCACCAATGGCGGAAGGAGCCGTGTGATGGAGACTATGGGCATGATTGAACTGGGAGAAGATTCACAGCTGACAGTGCTGCTTGGGGCGGATTTTCTCAATATGGCCACCATATTTCTGGTAATCTGCACTCTGATTGTACTGGCGGTGTGTACTTATGTGAACCGCATTTTGACCAAACCGCCGAGGATTTTTTATTAGAGAGGGAGAAAAAACATGGTATTGATACATTTAGCAACAGGGTTCGAAGAAATAGAGGCCCTGACAGCAGCAGATCTGCTCAGGAGGGCAGGAAAGGACGCGCTGCTTGTTTCGGTTACAGGGGATAAGACAGTGGCAGGAGCTCACGGCATAAAAGTCGAGGCTGACCTGCTCTTTGAGGAAGCAGATTACAGCAGCTGTGAAATGATAGTACTCCCGGGAGGTATGCCGGGAACCAGGAATCTGGCGGCTCACAGTGGGCTTTGTGATAAAATAAAGGAGTTCAACAGAAGCGGCAGGCTTATTGCAGCAATTTGTGCGGCACCTATGGTACTAGGTGAACTGGGACTCCTTGAAGGAAGAAAGGCTACCATTTATCCGGGAATGGAGAAACATCTCGGAGGGGCTTCCCACGAAGAGGGAAAGGTAGTTACAGACGGAAATATAATAACTTCCATGGGACCGGGGACGGCCATGGACTTCGGCCTTGCTCTTGTGGAAAGGCTCTGCGGCAAAGATGCCGCCAAAGAACTTAGAGAGGATCTGATTTTTAGCATATGAGTATAGATTACAAAGTAGATTATCACATTCATTCATACTATTCCGACGGAACCATGAGTCCCGTAGAACTGGTGAGAAAGTATCACGATGATGAGTACAATATAATTTCTATTACAGACCACGACGGCATTGACGGAGTGAAGGAAGCCCTTACCGCGGGAGAAGCCCTCCTGATGCAGGTGGTTACGGGAGTTGAGTTCTCCACCGAATATAAGAATCATGAAATGCACCTTCTGGGATATAAGTTTGACCCTGATAACCGGGAGCTCAACGAAAAACTTGCAGAACTCAAGAAGGAGCGCCGTGACAGAAACCGGAGGCTGGTGGATAAGCTCTGCGAGATGGGTTACGAAATGACTCTGGAGGAACTGGAAAAGAGTTCTCCAAAGGGTTATGTGGGTAAGCCGGTTATAGCGCGTCTTATGGTTGAAAAAGGGTATATCCCGGATGTGACAGCAGCCTTTGAGCCTGGAAAGATTTTCGAATCAGATGAAGTAAAGGCTATAAAGCGAAAAAAAATGAATACAGTTGAGGCCATACAGCTCATCAGCAATGCGGGAGGAATGGCAGTGCTGGCACATCCCGGCAAGATAAAGAGCCTGGGTGAAAAAGGCACCGCAGAGTACCGTGAGAACCTGGATGAACTGGTCAGAGAACTTAAAAAGGTCGGCCTCAAGGGGATAGAGTGTTTCCACCCTGCCCACTCTGAAGCTGAAAGAATGGATTTTGTCAATCTGGCGGCAAAATATCATCTTCATATAACTGAGGGTTCAGATTATCACGGATAAGTAGAAAAAATCCATTGATTTTTGAATTGGTTTAACATATACTGAAGGTAGAAAATCAAACAGCACGATGCAGAGGAGATTGAGACGCGTCTTTAATGAAGGTCGGAACGCGGTGGGAGCCGCGGAAGCCGCCTTTGTTTTGGCGTGTTTTTTGTTTGCAATAAATCAGAAGGAGAAGAAAATGTATAAGATAGCGATTATCGGAGGCGGAGTGGTCGGAGGATTGATTGCCCGCGCCATGTCAAAATATCAGGGCAGCCTGGTGATTCTGGAAAAGGAAAACGATGTGGCTATGGGTCAGTCCAAGGCAAATAGCGGAATTGTTCATGCAGGATATGACCCTGAGCCGGGAAGTCTGAAAGCAATCCTCAATGTGCGTGGATCACAGATGATGGAGAAAGTATGCAGGGAGCTTGATGTAAAATATAGAAAAAACGGCACTCTGGTGGTGGGTTTTAATGACGAGGACATGAAAAGGCTGGAGCAGCTGCTTGAAAGAGGCCGCCAGAATGGTGTGAAAGGTCTTGAGCTTATAGACGGAGAAGCAGTAAGAAAAATTGAAAAGAATCTGTCGGAAAAAATTGTGGGTGCGCTCTATGCACCTACGGGAGCTGTTGTGTGCCCTTACGAACTGACCATTCATTCCATAGGAAACGCCATGGATAACGGGGCAGGGCTCATAACAGAGTTTGAAGTTGCGTGTATAAAAAGAAAAGATGTTCAGGAGCCTGATAACGGTGTTTACTATGAAATCACATCTGCTGACGGAAGAACCATAGAGGCTGAATATGTGGTAAATTGCGCAGGAATTCATTCCGACGAAGTTGCAAGGATGGTTGGCGGCCGTGAATTCAGCATAACACCGAGAAGAGGACAATACCTGCTTATGGACAAGGAAGCGGGAGATCTGGTAAGCACCACAATTTTCAGGACACCTACCAGGATGGGCAAAGGTGTGCTTGCCACAAATACGGTAGACGGAAACATACTGCTGGGGCCTACATCGGAGGATATAGGGGACAAAGAAGATAAGGCCGTTACAGCAGAGGGACTTGCATCTGTAACTGCAAGAGAGTACGAATTCTTCGATTATCTGCCTATGGATAAGGTAATAACTCAGTTTACAGGTCTCAGGGCTCACGGCAATACGGGTGACTTTATTATAGAAAGTACGCAGCCGGGCTTTATCAACTGCGCTGGAATCGAGTCACCGGGACTTTCCGCATCTCCGGCCATTGCCGAGATGGTGGAAAAGATGCTCTTAGAAGCAGGTGCGGCGGGAGAACTTAAAGCCGATTACGAACCGGAAGTCAGGGGCATAATACGCTTCAAGGATATGACTGCAGAAGAAAAGAACCGCCTGATTGGAGAGAACCCTTCATACGGCAGAGTAGTCTGCCGCTGCGAGGAAATCACAGAGGGAGAGATTATTGAGGCAATTCGCCGCAATCCGCCTGCAAGGGACATTGATGGTGTAAAGAGGAGAACCAGAGCAGGCATGGGACGCTGTCAGGGCGGCTTCTGCATGCCGTCCGTGGCGGAGATTTTGTCAGATGAACTTGGAATACCTTTTGAACAGGTGACAAAGTCGGGAAAAGGCTCTGAGATAACCTTTGAGAGAACCAAGACCGGAGGTGAGAAGTAATGGATGCAGCAAACATGATGAGAGCGGACGTGGCAGTAATCGGCGGCGGTCCGGCAGGAATGAGCGCAGCAATAGCAGCTAGAGAGGCAGGCGCCAGAGAGGTTGTAATTATAGAAAGAGAACCAAGGCTGAGCGGAATACTGCAGCAGTGCATCCACAACGGCTTCGGTCTTCATAAATTTAAAGAGGAACTGACCGGGCCCGAATACGGACAGAGGTATGAAGAAATGGTCAGCAATCTGGGAATCACAGTATTGACAGATACCATGGCTGTTGACATCACATCGGAGAGGACAGTGACTGCAGTAAGCAAGGGAAATGGGTATTTCACCATAAATGCAGGCGCTGTAGTACTGGCTATGGGCTGCAGGGAAAAATCCCGGGGAGCACTGAGCATTCCGGGGACCAGACCGGCAGGAGTTTTTACCGCAGGTACAGCTCAGAAGCTTGTAAACATCAAAGGCTACATGCCGGGTAAGAAGATTGTGATTCTCGGTTCAGGAGATATTGGTCTAATAATGGCCAGAAGAATGACTCTGGAGGGAGCAGAGGTCAAGGCTGTCTGCGAGATTATGGAGGATTCAGGTGGACTTACCAGAAACATTGTCCAGTGCCTTAAGGACTTTGACATTCCTCTTTTGCTCAGGCACACGGTGGTTGAGATACATGGCAATAAGAGAGTGGAGGGCGTTACTGTTGCTCGTGTTGACGAAAATCTCAAGCCGATTCCCGGTACTGAGGAATATATTGAATGCGACACCCTGATGCTTTCTGTGGGCCTGATCCCGGAAAACGAACTGAGCAAAAAAGCCGGTGTGGAGATTGACCCTAAGACAAGAGGACCTGTGGTGGATGAAAACAGACAGACCGGGGTTCCGGGAATATTTGCCTGCGGCAATGTAGTAAAGGTTCACGAACTGGTGGATTTTGTCTCAGACGAGGGAGAGAATGCAGGCAGAGCAGCGGCGCTCTATGCTCAGGGAAAACTTCTTTCATCAGAAGAGACGCTCAGGGCTGTAAGCAAGGTCAAGCAGCAGGAACAGAAAAAAGGTGTCAGACATCTTTCTGACGGAAGGGGGGACGGCGATACTGTTATTTGCACAATCTGTCCTATGGGCTGTAAAATTACAGTGGATGAGAAACTGAAGACCACGGGCAATACGTGTAAGCGCGGCGAAAAATATGCCATTCAGGAAGTCACTGCTCCTGAGAGGACACTGACCACAACCATGTATGCTGAGGGGGGCGTTCTGGTACCGGTGAAGACTGACAGACCCGTACCGAGAGAGCGGCTTTTTGACTGCATGAAAGAAATAAATTGTAAAACCTTAATATTGCCAATTGAAGCAGGAAATATTATAATAGAAAATATAGGAGGAACAGGCGCAAACGTTATTGCTGCCAGATCCTTCATTTAACGGACAAACGGACAGGAGATGAGGAGATGTCTTTATTTGCAAACAGAAAAGTAGCCGCAGCGGTGAGAACTGAAGAGGATTTTCAGGCTGCGCTTGTTTCTAAAGTAGATATTATTTTCCTGCTCTATTCGGATCTTCTGACTATCGAACGACAGATTGACAGGGCTCATGCTGCCGGAAAGAAGCTTTTTATCCATATGGATTTTGCTGAGGGAATAGGCAAGGACAGAGTAGGGCTGGAATTTGTGAAACAAAAAGGTGCCGATGGAATTCTGACCACTAAAACGGGGATGATAAGGCCGGCTAAGGAAATCGGACTGATTACGGTTCAGCGGTTTTTTATCGTGGATTCTCATTCTGTGGATACAGCAGTGGATTCCATCAGAATTGCTAAACCTGATATTGTAGAAATTATGCCGGGAGTTGTCTGCAAAAAAATTGTCGAATTCGCGCAAAAGGTCAATACACCTATACTGGCGGGAGGCCTGGTGGAATTTGAAGAAGATGTGGATAACGCCATAGCGGCAGGAGCAAAGGGTATTTCAACGGCTGACAGAAAGCTGTGGGACTATAAGTAGCAAAGGAGAGAGAATAAAATGAAGATAAAATTTTGCGGAGCTTCTATTGGCGTAACTGGCTCATGTCACCTTCTGACAACTGACAACCATAAAATTCTGCTGGACTGCGGACAGTTCCAAGGTGGCAAGGAGATGGAAAAGCTTAACGAAGAGCCTTTTCCATTTGACCCTGAAGAGGTTGAATGTGTAATTCTGAGCCATGCACATATCGACCACTGCGGCAGAATTCCGCTGCTGGTAAAGAGGGGTTTCAAAGGAGCTATTTACTGCACGGATGCCACAGCTGACCTCCTTGATGTAATGCTTAAGGATAGCGCATATATCCACGAAAAGGATGCAGAGTGGCAGACAAAGAAAAATGCCAGAACAGGCAAACCTCCTGTAGAGCCTCTTTACACCGTAAGGGATTCCGAGGCTGCACTGAAGCTGGTTAAACCGGTGCTTTATGACCAGCTCATAGAGCTTAACGATCATGTCAAGATTGTATTCAACGATGCAGGACATATTCTCGGATCAGCCGTTACGGAAATCTGGGTAACAGAAAACGATGTAACTTCTAAGATCGTTTTTTCCGGTGACCTGGGAGTTATGGACAGGCCTATCCTCAGGAATCCTGTTAAGATTAAAAAAGCCGACTACGTTATCATGGAGACTACTTACGGCAACAGAATTCACCCTGCCAACTCGACCAGTATTGATGAACTCATAAGCATCGTGCTCAAGACGGTAAAGAGAGGCGGAAGTGTTATTATACCTTCCTTTGCTGTAGGCAGGACTCAGGAACTGATTTACCAGTTCAACATGTTCTATGAGCAGCATCCGGAATATTCTGAGGTACTTGATAAGGTAAACGTATACATAGACAGCCCGATGGCCACTACAGCCACAGAGGTATTTAAGAAAAATGCACAGGTTTTCGATGAGGAGACCAGAAATTATATACTCAGCGGTGATAATCCACTGGATTTCAAAAACCTTAAATTTACCAGAAATACAGCGGATTCACAGATGCTGAATAACGACAAGACTCCTAAGATTATTATTTCTGCAAGCGGCATGTGTGAGGCAGGACGTATCCGCCACCACCTGAAGCACAACCTGTGGGACAGCAGAAACAGCATCATATTCGTAGGCTATCAGGCAGAGGGAACTCTTGGAAGAATGCTGGTAGAAGGAGCTAAAGAGGTCAAACTGTTCGGTGAGACTGTAATGGTCGGTGCGGAAATATACAATCTGCAGGGATTTTCCGGACATGCCGATCAGAAAGGACTCCTGGACTGGCTGGGAGGCTTCCAGGTTCAGCCAAAGCAGATTTTCCTGGTACACGGTGAGGAAGAGTCAAAGAACGATTTTGCAGCCAAGGTGAAGGAAGCATTCGGATATGATACTGTAGTAATCCACACCAACTCAGAATTCGACCTGCCGACGGGAACATGCCTCAGCAAAGAAGATGTACTGCAGGATCTTATGGATGATGAGGACCTTGCAAATCTCAAGACTAAGATTGAATCCATCCAGTCCGAGCTGGGCAATATTCTTGAAAACGCCAAGGATGTTGTGGACAAGAAGGCTTCTGCAGAGAAGCTTCAGCAGATAAACAATATTGTACTGGAACTGGAAAAAGCATCCCTTAATCTGGGATCATCAATTACGGCAGAGGATAGAGACACAACACCACTTAGTGAGCAATAAGCAGGAGATTTTAATGAAGGACGTAATCGTAATAGGAATTGCAGGCGGTACATGTTCCGGCAAGAGTACTCTCATCCGGAAGATAAAGGAAGAATTCGGTGACGCAATTACTATGCTCAGCCATGACTTCTACTACAAGGCACATAACGATGTTCCGTTTGAGGAGAGAAAGAAGCTTAATTATGACCATCCTGACTCATTTGATACAGATCTGATGATCGGGCACATAAAGCAGCTTATAAACGGAGAAAGTATCGAGAGACCGGTATATGACTTTACCATACACAACAGAATAGATGAGACTGTGACAGTCAACCCATCGAAGGTAATAGTTGTAGAGGGGATTTTAATTTTTGAGAACAAAGAACTCCGTGACATGTGCGACATTAAGGTGTTCATCGACACCGATGCCGATGTGCGCATAATCAGAAGGATTGTCAGGGATGTCAGTGAGAGAGGAAGAACTCTCGAATCAGTAGTTACTCAGTATCTGACTACAGTCAAGCTTATGCATGAGCAGTTTGTAGAACCGAGCAAGAAGTATGTGGATGTAATAATTCCTGAGGGCGGCTATAATAAGGTCGCACTTGAAATGCTCAATGAAAGAATCTACGCTCTTTTGAAAGGCAGTGAACAGAGTTGAGCGAAAAGATAACCGGACACGGCAGGGATAATAAGGTCCTGCTTTATACATTGTTTGTGACACTGGCCCTGTTATGGGGCCTGTCTTTTTTAGGAACGAAGGTGGCCTTGGCGGAACTGACTCCTATTGAACTTCTGGCTGTCAGATGGGGAATGTCTCTGGTGCTTTTCTGCCTGCTCATCGGACTGAAAATTATAAAGGTGAGCTACAGAGGCAAGAATATAAAACTGCTCGCTCTTGCTGTTCTGGTGCAGCCATGTATCTATGCAATTCTTGAGGCTTGGGGCATCAACCTGACAACATCATCGGAAAGCTCAATATTTATAGCTGTAGTTCCTCTGATGGTTGTATTGGAAAGCTTTATCTTCCTTAAGCAAAAGGTTTCAAGGCTTACGGGAATAGGCATAATAACAGGATTCGCGGGCGTGGTGATTTCTATTGTATTTTCACCGGAGTTTTCTACAGGTGGCAAGTTCACCGGATATCTGTGTCTTATAGGTGCTGTTACGGTAGGAGCTCTTTATACACTGCTTTCCAACAGGCTTGGAAAGGAATTTTCCACTATGGAAACAAGTTTCGGTCTGGCCATTGCAGGAGGGCTGTTTTTCAATATAATCTCTCTGCTGCAGGGAAACGGGCTTCACCCATATAAGGTGTTTTTTGCCGGCGGACAGACAATGTGGGCTGTGATTTACCTTGGAGTGGGATGCTCCTTTGCTGCTTACATAATATTTAACTATAACCTTTCCAGACTGAAGGCAGAACTTGCCTCCTGCATACAGACAAATTCCATAACAGTGGTAGGAGTGGCTGCAGGCATTATTTTCGGAGGTGACAGCTGGGGATGGTATACGATTCTGGGAATGCTTATGACTATTACGGGAATTGTAATTGCTTCCAGAGACGTGAAATAAAGCTTTATGTTGACATTGATGTAATTACATGGTAAAATATTTTCGGGGAAAGAGTTTGAACGCATAGAAAAAACAGACTATGGGGGAAAACTTATGAAAGACTATCAACAGAAGAAAATGAAGAACCATGTACTGCCTCAGCCCGTATACAGACAGGCACTGTGGGCAGTGAAAGATTTGCTCAGAATGAAGGACAGACTCAGGGAACTGAGAATGGAAGCATACGTGCCGGGGGAGAGAAACCTGCTTAAGACATACGCAGGATACGGAACCGGCTATGTGTGCGATGTGACGGGAGACAAGGCAACTGAAATTGCTAACCTGTCCCGGAGAATAGATGCCATTGTCAGAGCTTTTGATGCTGTACCTGAGCAGTACAGGAAAGGTATCGAGGATAAGCTGATATACGATGTACCTTACAGCGACGAGTATCATCCTAATACCTGGAAAAGGTGGCAGCAGGTTTTCATATTTAATGTTGCAGAAAATTTGCATATTATGTGAAAAAAGAAAAAAATTAAAAAAATATAAAAAATTTCAAATTTGTGCTGAAAGTAACGTTTAAATATGTTATTATGATAGTGCTGAATAATGTAAACAGACGCTTTGCATCTCATAAGAGAGCTGCAGGCGTCTTTTATTTTAAGGAGTGTGATGTTTATAATGAAGAGAAAAATTGCCGGTATATTGCTGGTGGTGCTTTCCCTGGGTACACTGGGTTTCTGGGAACTATGGGGGCGGGAAAACATGACATACGACAGAGTTCTTGTGCTAAAGGAGTCTCTTCCAAAGAATACCCTGGTGACAGAAGACATGTTCCGAGAGCGAAAAATTGAGAGTGCAGGGGACGGAGTTATTCTGAGCAGCCAGAGGGACGAACTTAAAGGACTTGAAACTGCGCAGTTTGTTCCCGCAGGGACAGAACTTTACAGAGAGTATTTTCAGGAATCCATATTCGCAGTGGGAGAAGAGGAGGGTAAATATATACTTTCAGTACCTCCACAGTGGCTTAAATCATTTCCTCAGACTCTGAGGAGGGGCGACAGAGCCTTTTTCTATTGTGCCGGTGAGTTTGTGACGGATGCAATTGTAGCTTATGTGAGGGACGGAACCAATCAGGAGGTTTACTACGGAGACGATGAAAGGCTTAACAGTTCGTCATCTGTAAGTCTCATAGAAGTTGTGGTAGATCAGGAGCAGGCATCACTTCTGGGAAAGCTGGCTGAAAAAGGCAATAAATTTGTACTTCTGTATTATTGACAAGGAAGGGATGAGGGTATCTAGATATGAAATTTGAAGAAGCCTGCCGCCGGGTTGAGGCAGTACTGGATAGAAGGTGGAAATCTGCCGACGAGACGGAACGTATGATGCGGCTGGAAAAAGAGAAAAGGGCGATTATGGGGTTTGAAGAAGATATGGATGAATACAGGGATGACATCCGGAAGATAATATGTGAAGAGGGAATTGAGAATGCGGAGTTTCCTGAATGGTACAGAAATCTTGCAGAGGGCATTTTCAATGAGCTCTATGGTCTGGCGGGGTTAGCACCCTGGGCATACGATGAGACAGAGTCCTATAGACAGTCCTCTTCAGCAAAGCTCATAGGTGACAGATTGTATTGTCTGATTGACGGAGTATCCAGACTTCAGCCGCAGACCATCTGCAGCAGAAGGAGAGAGCAGCTTAAGAGGGCATTGCTTCTTGCTACACCCAGGGAAAGGCTGGAGGACGGA
Organism: uncultured Oscillospiraceae bacterium; assembly: GCA_964619875.1. Lineage (GTDB taxonomy): Bacteria > Bacillota > Clostridia > Peptostreptococcales > Anaerovoracaceae > SUG1106. The sequence goes on along the minus strand of CAZUFU010000004.1, from coordinate 29,092 downwards.
TTCCATGAGGTGTATCTTCGAAACGGGATCAGAATAACAATTTACTCCGGCGAAAGAACTAAAGAAGGACAGGATGTAATGGTATTCAGAAAATATATTATGCAGGAGTTCTCCTTTGAGGAGATGGTGAGACTGGGGACGATTCAGTATGAAGCCGCGGAACTGTTTAAGGTAATGGCAGACATCGGTTTTAACGTGATTTTTGCCGGACCGGTCAGATCAGGGAAGACCACTTTCATGCAGGTATGGCAGTGCTGCGAAAGACGGGACCTTGAAGGACTGGCCATTTCCACTGATCCGGAGACACCTTGGCATGAGTTAATGCCCGATGCGCCTATTATGCAGCTGGTGGCTGACGGCAAAGAGCTGGAGAACCTGACAAAATCCCTCCTCAGAGGTGACAACGATTATGTGCTGCTGGAGGAAATGCGCGATGCGCCAGCATACAAACTGTGTCTGGATATTATATCTACAGGAACCCATAGAAGCAAAGCTACTGTACATACTTCAGACCCGATTAACCTGCCTTTCCGTATGGCATCAGGAATTTGTGAACGCTACGGCGGCAGTCTACAGGGTGTGATTCAGCAGATTTTTTCAGGATTCGGATACGTCCTTGAGTTTTGCAGCAGGGAGGATAACCGTGGAGAAAAGCGGCTAAAGGCTCTCTGGGAGTATTGTTACGATTCGGAAAATGATATTCCGTCGGTTCATCTGCTGTGCAGTTATGATGCCGTTTCAGATGACTGGCAATGGAAGTTTCACATGGGTAACGATAAGAAAAAGATAGGAAGACTGAATCGTGAAGGCATGAAAGAAATGGAGCGAATAATGCGAGAACTTGAAGAAAGAAATCCTATAAGAGAGAAAACCGTAATATATCCCCGCTATTATCGGCCGCAGCTGATGGAAAATCCGCAGAAGGAGGGATAGAGCATATGGCGGAACTATTTTTACTAATTCTGCTGGGAGCCGGCTTTACTGTCCTCATGTGGAACACCATCATGGAAACATGGCTTCTGATGAAAGAGACCGGAGCAAACTGGATGAGAGGTTTCAGAGAAGAGACAGTTGTTAAAAAGATAGTGAAGACCGGGAATGAGGGTGCTGAAAACAAGATATATGACCACATCCGCCTCATCCTCAGGATTACTTTGGGCATGGGAACGGACAGGAGCGTTAAGGCTTTTGCTATGGTTTCCACAGTTCCGGCAGCTGCAGTACTGTTCGTGCTTTTCGGTAGAATTCCATTATCTCTTACGTTGACTGCAGCTCTCGGCGCCGGATTTCTTCCCTATGGACTTCTGAGGCTGAGACTTCAGAAAATAAGAGTAGAAAGCTCACGTGAAGGAGAAATCCTGATTACGGAGCTTCTGGATAATTATAAAATCTATTATTGCAATATGCAGAGAGCTATTGAAGCATCTGCCGCCACAATAGAGGAGGCTCCCAATTCCAGGAGGCTTCTTTTTAATCTGGCACGGGGACTTAATATGGCCGAAAAAAATCGCATAGGATTTCTTCTCAGGGAATTTCGAATGTCAATTAATACTTCATGGGGGAATATTCTGGCTTCTAATATGGGCTTTGCATTGACAGCAGGAGTTGAAGTGACAGAAGCGCTGACGGATCTTGCTGACACTGTAAAGAGAGCTAGGAGAGTAGACGAGTTTGCCAGGCGGGAAAACAATGAAGCGTCCATGATTCTGAAGTATCTTGCACCTGCGGCGTATATACTTACGGCAGCAGGGGGAATTGTTTTTTTTGGCCTCTCTCCGGAAAAATTTATATATTATCAGTTCAGAACGGAGGCAGGACTAACATGGTTTACAATTTCTTTGATTATTTACGCGGCGGGAGTGCTGTTAAACGGCTGCATTTCAAGACCAAAGCTGGATCTTTAAGAAAAAAGGAGGCTATGGACGGTGAACTGTACGGCAGTGCCATAACCCTTAAGAACCTGGCATTAGTGCAGAAAGAGAAGCCACTGTCCGCAGATTTTATCTTCGAAGCTCTGATGGAGAATTCTACAGTTCTGAGGCCGGCATACGAGGAACTGATAACACTTTACAGAAATGGAAGAGATGAAGAAGCATTTAAAATTTTTGGAGACAGAATTGGCAGCAGATACGGACGCAATTTTGCATCCATACTTTCTAAAATCGATAAAATCAATCCGGTGGAGATGGTACAGCAGATGGAGGTGTTTCAGAACATTATGGCTGAGGAAAGAATGACGGAGGCGGTAAAGGCCGCCCAGAGAAACAGCGTCCTTATTACAGCATGGGCTTCTGCTTCTGTGTTTGCGCTGCTGATAAATTTTGCAGTAGTTGTGGTATTTATGGACACCCTGGGAATGCTGGGGCATCTTTTTTAATTTGAAAGGAGATGATAGAATGAAAAACCTGATTATAATAATAGGCACCATACTTTTAGGGGCGCTTATTGTAAACACACTTGTACTTGGAGACGATAATTCACTGAAATCAGCAGCAAATGACATTATGGAGGAAGGGACCAAGGCCATTATGGACAGCATAAACTTTTCAGGTACAAGCGGGACGGGAAGCGGCGGTTTCGACTCAGGAGGACAGTGATGAAGCAGCTTATTGTAATTATTGGAACAATTATATTGGGATGTCTGATTTTCAACATGATGGCAGGTGATTCTCCCGACAGCCTGAGAAACGTATCCCTGAATGTTATGGAAAGAGCTATGGAGGCGTACGGATAATGAAAGATCTTATTACAACGATAGGCTCAATGCTTATACTCATGATGTTCCTTACACAGTTCGCTGCCAGCCAGACTACATATACGCGGATTATGGGAGCAGAGCATGAAATAAAGGAATTCCGGTTACTTTCAGGAGAACAGGGAAGCATAAGAAATGAGGATATATTGCAGCTAAAACAGAATCTGTCCCAGGTGCTTGAATGTAATGCATCAGAAATATCGGTAAACATAACTGACGGGGACTATGTTGTGACAATGCCGGTTTACGGTGTCATAGGTCCATGGAAGCTGATGGGCATTTCTCAGAAGGAAAACGTTAAAGAACATGTATCGAAAGGTGTGATTGTTTTTGAGTCTCAAGAGCAGGAAAAGGAGGAAGCAATATGAAAAACATGATAATAACCATGGCCTTAACTCTGCTTTTTGCTATGCTGATATGCTTCCAATGGGAGCTTAACAGCAGAACATGGCAAGCCTTCAGCCGTGAAGACAACACAATATTATGGCAGAATTAGGGTAAAAGATTAAAAATATATTGACACGATGCTCTCGCTGGTAGTATAATATTCGGACGTAAGAGGGAGTAACTGGCACGTTAAGTGTGATATTTGCGTCAGTACAACCGGCTTTCTCTGAATGCCGATTCGCTTATATCTTAAATAGTAAGACTTTTACCGTATGATAATATGGTAGGAGTCTTTTTTTTATAGGCTCCGATGAAAGAAAGGGAGAAAAGATGAAATATTACTTAAAGAGCATTGATGAAACCTTTAACGAGACAGCTTCCTCCTCAGGGGGACTTTCTGCAGAAGAAGCAGATGGGCGTCTGGAAAAGAACGGCAGAAACAAGCTTGCGGAAGCTAAAAAAGATTCTTTGTTCAAGAGATTTATGATGCAGCTGGCAGATCCGATGATCATAATTCTCATTGCTGCAGCCGTTATTTCCGGTATAACATCTTTTTATTCGGGAGAAAGCTTTGCGGACGTAATAATCATTCTGGCGGTTGTAATAATAAACGCAATACTGGGTATTCTGCAGGAAAGCAAGGCTGAGAAGGCTATTGAGGCCCTACAGGAAATGTCAGCGGCAACCAGCAAGGTCCTGCGTGACGGAAAGATAACTAATGTAAAAAGTGAAGAACTGGTAGTTGGAGATGTGGTCATCCTGGAAGCAGGAGACAGCGTTCCTGCAGACGGAAGAATTATAGAATGTGCCAGCATGAAAATAGAAGAGGCTGCACTTACAGGTGAAAGCGTACCTGTAGAGAAGACAGCCGATACTATAGAACTGGGTGAAGAGAAGGATATTCCTCTGGGAGACAGAAAGAACATGGTATACATGGGCAGTACAGTTGTTTATGGACGAGGTGCTGCAGTTATCTGTGCTACAGGTATGGATACAGAGATGGGCAAAATTGCCGATGCCCTGTCTCAGGCAAAAGATGGCAAAACTCCGCTGCAACTTAAGCTGGCTCAGCTTTCAAAAATACTTACGGTTCTGGTGCTTGCAATCTGCGTAGTGATATTCGGCGTGAGCCTTTTGAGAGCAGACAATATAACTGGAGAAGTTTTCCTGGATACCTTTATGATTGCAGTCAGCCTGGCTGTTGCAGCTATTCCTGAAGGACTTGTGGCCGTGGTGACCATAGTGCTTTCCATAGGCGTTACCAATATGTCTAAGAGAAATGCCATAATCAGAAAACTTACAGCGGTAGAAACGCTGGGATGTGCTCAGATTATCTGCTCTGACAAGACGGGTACACTTACTCAGAATAAGATGACTGTAGTTGACTATTACGGTGAAGATGAAAATATGCTGGCTAAAGCCATGGCGCTTTGCTGCGATGCCAAAATAGAAGAGGGTACAGACAGTGCCACAGGCGAGCCTACAGAATGTGCTCTGGTAAATTACGCATACAAACTGGGAATAAACAAGGCCGACGTGGAAAAGGTTCTTCCGAGAGTGGGAGAAGTTCCTTTTGACAGCGGACGGAAGATGATGACAACTTTGCATGAGAAAAATGACAGTAATGAAATCATTCAGTTTACCAAGGGTGCTCCCGACGAGGTTCTGAAAAGGTGTACCCGAATATATAAAGACGGAAAACAGGTCGATATAACAGACGAAGATAAAGAAGCTATCCTTAAAGCGAATAAGGAAATGGCTGACAAAGCTCTCAGAGTGCTGATGGCTGCCATGGCTGTTCATGAAAAAATGCCTTCGGATGTTTCCGTTGAAGGCCTTGAGCACGATCTCTGCTTCCTCGGTCTGACAGGCATGATTGACCCTGTACGTCCAGAGGTTAAGGCAGCTATCGAAGAATGCAACCAGGCAGGAATCACCCCTGTTATGATAACCGGCGACCATATAGATACGGCTTCAGCAATAGGCCGTGAGCTTGGAATTCTAAAGGAAGGCAAGCATGCTGTAACAGGAGCAATGCTCAATGAATTATCCGATGAGGAATTTGAAAAAGAAATCGAAAACATCAGTGTTTACGCCCGTGTTCAGCCTGAACACAAGGTTCGGATAGTAAACATGTGGAAAAAGAAGGGCTATGTGACAGCTATGACCGGTGATGGCGTAAACGATGCACCGAGTATAAAATCTGCGGATATCGGTGTGGGAATGGGCATAACCGGAACGGATGTTACAAAGAATGTGGCTGACATGGTTCTGGCCGATGATAATTTCGCAACAATTGTGGGAGCAGTATCGGAGGGCAGAAGGATTTACGACAACATCCGCAAGTCTATTCAGTTCTTGCTGGCGTCTAATATGAGTGAGGTTGTGAGCATTTTTGTGGCTACCATAATGGGCTTTACTATTCTCCATCCGGTTCATCTACTGTGGATTAATCTTGTTACGGATTGTTTCCCTGCCCTTGCTCTGGGTGTAGAAAGACCTGAAGATGGCATAATGAAGAGAAAACCTCGCAAGACCACAGACGGTATTTTTGCAGGAGGTATGGGTTTCGATATGGGATACCAGGGATTGGTTGTTTCCGCATTGACCCTGGGAGCTTATTTCGTAGGTCATTTTATTGAATCAGGCGTCTGGGAGATTACAGACAGCCCTGACGGAACCACAATGGCTTTTCTGACCCTTTCTATGGCAGAAATTTTCCATAGCTTTAACATGCGTTCTCAGAGGGGCAGCATTTTCACCATAAAGCATATGAACAAGAGCCTGTTCTTTGCAGGTGTTGCAAGCCTTATATGCACTTCATTGGTTATTTATGTGCCGTTTCTGGCTAAGGCCTTTGAATTCGAGCACATCAGCATAGAGGAATATCTTATCGCTTTAGGTATGGCCTTCCTGGTTATTCCTATCGTTGAGATAATTAAGCTGATACAGAGAAAGCGCGCGGCTTCAAAACAGGTGTAAATCATACTTCAGTAAAACTAAAATAATATAAAAAAGTAAAGAAACCCGGGGCGGGTAAACCGCTTGCCGGGTTTTTTAGTTGCAAAAGAGGCAATATGTCAAATTCATAAAGAAAGGAAAGAGTAAAATTGAGAAAGAAAAAAAGTGCAGTACGTAAACTTCTTAGTCTTGCCATGGTGATTACTATTTTACTCACAATCATACCTGCAGGGTTTATCACAGGTATGGTTGATACGGCTGATGCAGCTGTAAGGGGAAAGCTTAAACAGGTAAATCTGACAGGATACGCACTGAAATCAAAAAAATACATGCAGATTTATCTGGCTGATTACCAGAGAAAAGAGACAAGAATCGGCAGCTGTACCGATGCAGGTATGCAGCTCCGCCACTTTTCTATAGGTAATATACTGGTATTCTGTATGGAACACGGCGTAGTACAAAAGGAAGTACTTCTGGAAGCAGTATCAAGAGAAAATTCTTCATTTGCCGAAGCCTACGAAAATGACGGATATAGCTATGCCATAGAGAATATGATGGGGGTGCTTTTTTATGCCCCTACAGAGCAGAGTGACAGGTGGGAACTTATAAACGATCTTGGTTTCAAAGATTCCCGATTCTACGGACGGAACGGAGATACGTCATCCTATACAAGAGGAGCCTGGATTGCTGCAACTCAGATGCTGGTATGGGAATGTCAGCAGCTCATGAGAGACAAAAATTTTAATCGGGTGTCCAACGGACTGTATTATCAGACAAGCTGGAGAGGTCCTGTGACAACACCGATACCCACAACTCATTATTCAGCTAATCTTGCAGATACTCCTGCTCTGGATATATATAACTTTATCGCTTCTATGGTTAAGGATAACATGATGTTCGACAGGACCGTCGCATCTGTGGATAAGAACAAGCCTAAACAGATTATTATTCCTGATAATGCGTCATTTCCCTTCACAACCTCATTTAAAGCAGGAGCACAGGGGAGAGACTTAAAGGTATATAACAGCAGAGGAAAGGAAATTACAGATGTTTCAATAGTGTATAACGAAACCCTTAGGGAATACACACTCACTGTAAACAATAAAGATATCCTGGGACAGACCCTTGTAGTTAAGCATTATGGTTCTGCGGCCAAAAGAGCTTCCGAGTATCTGAGCGGCCCGGGCAGCGACACATATAAGCAATACTTCTGGGAGTATGAAACGAAGGAAGGCCATACTCAGGGATTCATATCCGGCTTTGAAGACCCTGCAAAGGGATTTCTTAAACTTATATCCGGCACACCGGAAACAGAATCAGAGGGCTGCACACCTCCTGATGTTGAAGTTTTCCCTACAGTATATATGCCGATTGAAAAAACAGATGCAAATTCGGGCTTTGACGGTGACAATCACACCCCTATGGGAGATGCGGGACTTGATGCTACATATACTTTCGAAAGAAGTATAGCAGGCGGCCCATGGGAAACCATCGATACAGCAACCCTTGACGATTACGGAAGCGAGCATGTCTTTTCCGATACCCCTTTTAAGGCAAAGGAAGACCTTGAAGCGTATCTGACAGAAAGCGGCAGCATATCAGGCTGTCATTCGCACCCGATACTTGATGGTGAAGGAAATGTAACAGGATATGAGCATCAGGGCATGTCAAAAGACCCTGCAAAGAGGGAATGGAATGTAACTGTTAAATACAGAATTACAGAAACACGTCCTGACGGAAGATATGTTGACCCTGATCCATACGCAGGCGTAAGGGAATATTCCTTTTCATATTACGCAGAAACTGAAGACACATGTACTCAGTACTGCGATCAGCTGCCATGGACAGACGTAAAGTACACATTTACATACGGTGCGACAACGGGTGCAGGTGCAATGAAGGTTGAAGGCGCATCAACCGATCCTGAGACGGAGCTCGACTGTGATCGGGAGACCTTTGTAAATGATGTTATGAGGGGCCGTATTCATATCATAAAGTCAAACGAAAAGGAAAATCCGTTTAAGGATTCTGCCCTGGGCGGCTCTGACAGCAACATCTCTCGGAACTCCCTCTGGACTGTACAGCTTAAGTCAAAAGGCTTTGAAGGTTCTGAATACATTCATCTTGTAAGTGCAACTCCAACAAAGCTTCCTGACGGAACCAATGTATATAAGGTATCCCGTGATCCAGGTGCAGTAGTTAACAACGAAGCAAATCCTATGAAGGTAGGAAGCAGTGGCGAAATCCTTCTTGAAGATGTTCCTTACGGTGAATACATCGTAACAGAAGCATCGGCTGATGACCCGAAGTATGTGCTGGAGCAGTTTACTGTAGTTGTATCAGAGCACAACGGGCAGGGTGCAGGAACTCTCATTCCTTTCGGAGGAACAGGCTCTGTTCCTATGCAGGGACTTTTCCCGGGTTACGGTACTGCAGGAACCAATCCAAACGGAGCGACAGTTACAGGAACAGGTGACTATTACAACAATACCTATGATGTAAACCTGAGAGACAAGATAAAATCAAATCAGATTCAGCTTCAGAAGGTAGATTCTGAAACAGGGAAGATTGTAAGACTTGCCGGAACCAAGGTATTCATAAGATACAAAGGAAATCCTGACTATACTGATGAAGAAAATCAGGCCATGTTCGGACCGTCAGGCACCGTTGCAAGAAATACATATAACAGGTTTTTACCTAATGCTGAAAGCATAAACTCAGCAAGCCATAATTACACATTCGAACTTGATGAGAACGGCTGCTTTGATATCCCTTATCAGCTGCCATACGGAAAGTATGAGATTTTAGAATGGCTGCTTCCTGAAGGATACTATGTCGGTCAGTATGATGGGACCGGAACAGCATCAAGTCATAATTTCGGTTTCATTAGTGAAGGTCAGTTTACCGTGGACGCCGATACCCATGGATATAACGGCACAGTGCCGAGCTATGCTATACGCGATGCAGAAGGTAATAAGGTCACATATAAAGATGCTGACAGCTACTCCTTTGAAGACCTTGCAAGCATGGTAACAAACAGATATACCTTTACGGTAACAAAGCAGGATATGCATGTTGATGGAAACTATTCACAGCTTGTCACATATGACGGAAGCCTGGTTACAGATGCAGACCCGACTTACGACAAAGGCGACTATCCATTTACCAATTACTATAAGGTATCAGCTGTAATCAACAATGCTGTAAAGGGAAAGATTGAGATTACCAAAGAGGGCGAGGCCCTTGTAGGCTTTAAGGAAGAGGAAAAGGACGGATATACTATTCTGACTCCGGTATTCGAAACAGTATCAAAAATCAAAGATGCAGTATTCGGTATTTTCGCTGCAAAGGACGAAAACCTAAATGACGGTTCAGAAGGCCCTGCAATCTATGATTCAGAGACAAATGAGCTTATCACAATTCCGAAGACGAAATCATCTCATCTTTCAAATGCAGTTGAGAGTGTGAAGGCTTTCTTTGGAAAGCTTCTAAATCCAAAGGTATATAACGCGGCAAATTACGAGACCGGTGAATATTCCCACGAGTCAGGAGCAGAGCTCTGGTATATGCTTGAGCGTGAGGCTTCAGAAGGCAACATAAAGAGAACGCTTTATGTGACTCCTGAACAGAAGGATACCGTATATTCCTATGCATACGAAGCAACTGACGGTCAGTTCAACTACCGCTGGGACATTGAAGTGACCATACAGAACCAGGCCGGCGGAAGAAATATTACCAATGTTTCAATGACTAAGATTACTTCTGCAGCAGATGGATATGTAACAGATATTCCTCTCACACAGATGACCGGATCTGTAGGAAGCGCAGTGCTTGACCCGATAGCAAACTACATACCTATAAGCGACCCTACTGACCCGACAATAGTATCATCACTTGATGCATATAACAAGGTATATACTTTTGAAGCTGACGGCGCATATGCACATGACTGGACAGGCGATGGCACTACATTAAGAGACTTCTCAGATATCGGTGCTTCAAGATACACAGAGAAATCCTATTGCTATTACAAGCTGACTCCTTCAGACCTTGTAACGGAAGAAAGGACTGTTGAAGAAGGTGTCAAGGAGACAAAGACCATGTTCGAATGGGATAACGAAGGCTGGAAACTGGTGGGAAGCCCGGCTGCCGGTGATATCGCTGTTTTGAAAAATGTATATGATGACATATATAAAACCGCAGTAAAGGGATATTATGGAGCCATATCAGCAGCTGACCCTGTAACAGGCGATTCTGCAGGTACAGTAAAGTACACAAAGCTTTCTGATACCTACACCTTCATCGAAACTGACAATACAGGGGACCCTATTGTGCCATATACCATTCCTGCAGACTGGAGCCTTGTAACCTATACGGGAAATCCTGAGACAGATCCACACTATGTCATTATTTCCAAATTTGATATGGAAACCGGAAACACTGTTTACAGAGTCCTTCTTGATGACCTGACTACATGGCAGGAATGTACGCCTGATGGAAACTTCCTTAAGGCTACTGTTCAGGTATATGAGATTAAATATACCCAGGAAGCAGGGGACCCTGATGGCTTTACACTTAACTGGGACGGCTTTGCACTGGGCTCAAATGTCGATTCAGAAACAAATACTGCAACGACTATAATCACTAAGCAGGCTGCTCCTGTAGGAAACGAAGTAATAAATGTAGGTGCCGGCTATGAATATGATGACGAAGGAGATACCATCACTTTCAGAACTATTCCTATCAAAGCACCGATATACTTTGCATGGGCAGACGGTGTAAAGGCCGATATGTATTATAAAGGTGGAGTGGCATATGCTACTATCTCAATGCCTCAGTCAGCGGTTGACCATCTGTATGACAATATAGTTCCGACACTGAGTTTTAACTATATCGATGGTGAAGGTAATCCTGCAGCACTTGACCTTGACTGGTATTCAAAGCTTACTCCGGAAAATCCTAAGGTCAAATTCTCCGTACTTGACGGTCTGCCTTCAGGATGCTTCGTGACGGTGACAAGAAAAGACGGTACCGGAATAGGCGAAGAGACCATGTACTATATTGAAATCGTAACCAATCAGACAGAGGAAAAGCCTTTAAGACTTACTTTCGCTGATGGTTACACAATGGACGTATACTGTGCAGAAGCCGCATCAGGAAACGGTGTAGGTGTAATTGACCTTTACAATGTATATAGGACCACAAGATACACTACTTCAGACCTCATTGAAATCCTTACAACAGACGGAAACGGTGCTGCAGAGTCTCAGCTTCTTCCACTGGGTAAATATATCGTAAGAGAGCTTTCCTCTGACGAAAATTACCTCAATGACGGAGCAGATCAGGTGGTTGAACTTAAATATAAAGATCAGTTCACACCTCTTATCTGGGGAAATGCATCATTTGACAATGAGTATATGAATGTTCAGTTTGACCTTTCAAAGGTATTTGAAACTGCATTCAAGACTGACACATACCAGCCTCCTCAGGAAGGCCAGAGTGTGAAATTCGGCCTTTATGCAGCAGAAGAAATAGAAGCCACATCAGACGGCATTCTTTCCATTACAAAGAAGAAAGTAAAAGCCGGAACTTTAATGGACGTTGTAACTGTAGATTACGCCTCAAACGGAAGCATTCTTGTCAATACAAAACTACCGGAAGGCAAGTATTATCTCAAGGAGCTTGAGGCACCGGATAATTACCTTATGAGCGGCATCAGATACAATTTCACAGTAAGGGAAGACGATGCTGATTATTCGGCTGATACAACCTTTGATTACACATCGCATGACGGAATCAGCGGGAAATTCGTCATGGAGGGAAAGAACCATGTAAAAACTACTGTTATGGTTGAGACGAGACTCCCAATGCCATCAATCGTTATTGACGGAATAAGCTATCCACTTGATGCTGACTTTGTAAACGAGGACGGAAGCATAAATATCGACGCGGATTCTGATTTTACAGAAGTAACTGTTGATACATTTGCAGTAAATCCGACAGAAATAACTCTTCCTAACGGCAAGGTGCTTAAAGTGAAGCCTGGTGAATCCGGAAACACCTTCGATTACACCCTTGACGAAGTAACCAATACATTCACGCCGACAGTAACCTACACCGGATATTATGCAGGATATGAGGAGCTGTGGACACCGATTGCTGGGGAAGACCTTACAACCTATACACCGGAATTTACTATGACAGGCGCCGGAAGTGACAAGACTTCAGTAATATTGAATGCAAAAGTCACCCATGAACCGGCAGCAGGGCTCACACCGGCCGGTAATCAGATATTCAGGCACAGCGCAGTAATAACGGTAAAGGACAGCACCGATTCAAATGTCATAACTGCAAGCTATGAGAGAAAATCAGGAAGCACTACAGTAACAGAGACGCTTGACCCTTCGGGCGAAATTGAAATCAATCCAAAAGACACAATTACTCTTAAGACTCTATCAGGAGCAAAGGTAATTGTATCAATGGATAAATACGGGGTAGTCAGCGCAAGCATTGAGAACACGATTCTCAGTTCATTTGTCGACACAGATAATCCTGATATATCATCAACAGGAGCTTTCGGCACAGGCGAATTTGAGTTTGCAAAGAACGTAACCCTCGGAAGACAGGACACTTCAGCAGATAAGCTTATGATCAAGATAAACTCCGATAACAGAGATTCTCTTGATGTTGAAAACGACCATAAGCCGGAAGTGAAGTTTGTTAAGGTAGATAAGGAAGATCACACTAAGAAGCTTTCCGGAGCAAGATTTGAAATCTACTCTGCAAAGTCTTCAGGCGAATGGACTGTAGAACCTGATCAGAAGATAGGTGAGTACATTACCGGCACAGACGGAAGCTTCAGTGCAGTTCTTGATTACGGAACATATTTCTATCGTGAAATCAGCGCGCCTTATGGATACACCGCTGATTACGACTTCCATAAGTTCAGAGTTGTAAAGGGACTTTCTCATTACGAATTTGAGATAGAAAACACCATGTCTGATATTCCGTACATTCCGGTAACACCGGGAGCCCCAAAGTATCTTCTTGAGATAATAAAGCAGGATATGGAGACAGGGGCAACTCTTGCGGGTGCGGAATTTGAGATTTACGGCTCTTCTATCGTTGATGGACAAGTCGTAAGAGACGGGGAGCCACTTCTTAAGAACCTTGTTACAGGTGCCTACGGAAGACTTACTATTGAGCTCGACAAAGAAGGCACATATTTCTTTCATGAAACCAAAGCTCCTGCAGGATACAAGTGCGACGGTGAGTATTACGCTGTTGAAATCAAAGAAGGCACTGTGGTAACCGGGGTCAGCATATTAAATGAGAAACTGCCTGAAGAACCTGGAGAGCCTCCGGTTAAACCGCAAAACCCGGATATACCCGGTAAACCTGAAATACCTTCAGATATACCTGAAACAGGAGATAAATATCAATTTTCACTCTGGATACTGCTGTCTGTAATATCAATGTCAGCTTTTTTTGCTGCATTACAAAGAAAGGAAAATTAAAAATGAAGACATACCAGGAATTTTTGGAATACGTAAAAGAAAAAATCGTTGACTTTATGCCGCCGGAATACTCAGAGGCGGTTGTAGATATATTAAAAGTGACCAAGGATAATGACATGGTTCTGGATGGCCTGACTATACGCAAAGATGAGAAATCCCCATCCACCATGGTGTATCTGGAGCAGTATTATGGCAGAATCGAAAATGCAAAAGACGAAGACAGCATTTTAAAGGAAATGGCTTCTGACTATATGAGAGGAATGGAATATTATGCTCACCTTATTGAGTTCGACCCTTCGTATTGGGAGGACGTGCGCGGCAAGGTCGGATACTATATTCTAAATGCAGAGCTTAACGATGAGCGTCTGAAGGATAAAGTATATAAAACTGTGGGGGAATTTGCCAAGGCATACATGATTTTCATGGATCTTAACGGGAGTGGTTTTAATTTCACCCTTATCACACAGGATCTCATGCAGGAATGGGGCATCTCCATGGAGGAACTTGATGAAGTAGCGGAAATGAATATGTCAGTGCGTTTTCCTCCGGTGCTGCTTTCAATAGAGGAGGACATGAAAAGAAAGCAGTCAGGCAGACCTGCAGTAAATTATCTGAGACAAGGCAGAAAGCTTAAGCAGGACATTATGTACGTGCTTACCAACAGGGGAAGACTGCACGGTGCATCAGTATTATTTTACCCGGGACTGATTGAAAAAGTAAGAAAAATACTGGGAAAGGAATTCTATATTATTCCTTATTCTACAGAAGAAATCATGATTTCACCGAAACAAAGCGATGTAAGAGGCTTCGTGCTGGAAGAAATACTGAGAGAGAATAATGCTCTGAAAATGCCGAACTACATATTGTCAAATCATATTTATGAGTACGATGAAGAAAGCGGATACATGAAGATGATACCCGGCTGTATGGCATAAAATGCTGCTAAACTGTTCTTTCCTCTTTTATTTGAATTTTTTATGTGCTATAATCATAGAAAATATTGTACTGCAAAAGGGAGGAAACGTTATGAAGAAACTATTTGCTGTTATGCTTTCTCTGGTATTGATTCTGGCCATGACAGGCTGTATGCAGGGTGAAGATAGAATTGTTATTAACGAAGATGGCTCGGGAGAATCATATTCGAAGATCATGATGGATAAATCAGTGTGCGATCAGTTAACCGAGTCTTTCGGAATGAGTCTTGAAGATATGGGACTTGAAGATGCCAGGGTTGAGACTGTTGACGGTGTAGAATACTATGTCACAGAAGCAACTGTCGGATTTGGAAGCTTTGCTGAACTTATATCAGGTCTGGAAGAAAGCGGATATTCGGGAATTTATGCAGGAGACGGAGGCTTAAGATATGTATTCGATGCAGGTGTTTCGAAAGAGGATCTGGAGCAGATGGAGGCCATGGGATTTGACCTTGGCGATTCTATGAAGGCCAGCGTTTCAATTACAATGCCGAATGAAATACTTGCTACTACCGGAACTCTTTCTGAGGACAAGAAGACGGCAACATTCATTTTTGAGGGAAATGATTTTTACACTGTTCAGGATGTAATGGTTTCTACCGAAAAAGAGACTGTCAAGCCTGTACTGAGCGGCGTTACAAATAAAAAGACCTATAGCGGAGCCAAGACAGTAACAGCCAAGGACGCCAGCGGTATCAAGACTGCCAAATACAAAAAGAATGACGGAAAATATTATTCTTTCGACATCAAGAAAACATTCACGCAGAACGGAAAGTATACCGTATATGCAACAGACTACTATGGAAACAAGACCACGAAGACCTTTACTATCAAGGATACCACTAAGCCTACAGTTTCAGGAGTAACCAGCGGCAAGACATATTCTTCAGAGCGTGAAATCACCTTTAAGGATAATTGCGGTGTAAAGACAGCCAAGCTTTATCGCAATGGTAAAAGAGTTTCACTGAGCGATGATGAGATTGCCAACGGTTTCTATCTCGGAGATGCCGGTTCGTATAAGATTACAGTCACTGATGTCAACGGAAACAGCAGAACTGTAACATTTAAAATCAAATAATCACCTTTGCTCCGAAAGCAGAGTGAACTAAATCAACGGGCCTTTGTGCCCGTTTTTTTGTATTTACAATACAGTGATAATGTGATATACTTAACAAAGTTTTCATTATTGACGAAAGACAAGAGGACAGAGAAATGGGTATAGTAGTTGGAATCGATATAGGCGGAAGCACTACCAAAATAGCAGGCTTTAAAGGAAAGCAGATGCTTGTACCGGTTCAGATTTCAGCAAGTAATGCTGTAGCTTCACTTTTCGGAGCCTTTGGGAAATTTTTATACGACAACATGCTTGAATTGAAAGATATACAGCAGGTCAACCTTACGGGGGTCGGCTGCAGTGAGATAAATCAGCCGATTTACGGTCTGCCTACATACAAGGTGGACGAATTTACCGCAAACGGCGTGGGGGGCGGATATTTTGCGGGAGGTACGAAGGAATTCATGGTAGTAAGCATGGGTACCGGAACCTCTTTCGTAGGAGTTAAAAACGGAGTTCCGGTCCACCTCGGGGGCATTGGAATAGGCGGGGGTACTATCATAGGACTTTCCAAACTGATGCTGAACACAAACGATATAGATAAAATTCAGGAACTGGCAGCAGGAGGCAAGGTTGGAAATATTGACCTTCGCATAGGAGACATATCCAAAAATCCTCTTCCGGGACTGAACCTGGAAATAACAGCGTCAAATTTCGGAAAGGCTTCCTCAAGAGCCACCTGTGAGGACAAGGCTGCGGGAATAGTTCATATGGTTATAGAATCCATCTGTCAGACAGCTGCGCTGATTGCCCAGGGAACAGAGATGAAGGATTTTATACTCATCGGCGCATTGACAAACTTCCCTGAGTGCGAGCATGTAAGCAGAATGATAAAGACCATGTTCCCTGATCTGAACTTTATCGTACCTGAGGACGGTGAGTATGGCACAGCAATCGGAACCGCACTTGCGGAAAAAAGCTGTCTTATAGCTATTGACAACATGGACAGATAGGAGTAAGATATCTGTCGTAAACTGAATAAAATCTTCAGGGCAGGGTGAAAGTCCCTACCGGTGGTACAGCCCACGAGCCGCGAGGCATGATTCGGTGAAACTCCGAAGCCGACAGTACAGTCTGGATGGAAGAAGATTAAGATATGCGCATACAGCATTATTATGTATGGATTTGCGTGAAAATTAATTGCTCTGGAATTTTTAATTCCAGAGCTTTTTTTCATAAGATAACCTTCTTTATAATGTATGAGTGCGAAATGCGTTTTTTGCCCTGAACTTTAAGTTCAGGGTATTTTTATTTTTGAGGTGAAAGGGATGAACGACGAAAAATATATGGCCATGTCCATTGAACTGGCGGTCAGAGGAAGAGGCTGGACCTCGCCTAATCCCATGGTAGGAGCCGTCATTGTAAAGAATGGAAAAGTCATAGGCAAGGGCTGGCACGAAAAGTACGGTCAGCTCCATGCGGAAAGAAATGCTCTGACTAACTGCAGCGAATCTCCCGAGGGTGCAGAAATCTACGTTACACTGGAGCCATGCTGTCATCACGGAAAACAGCCTCCATGCACAGATGCTCTCATAGAGGCAGGTATAAAACGTGTGGTAGTGGGTTCAGGTGATCCGAATCCTCTTGCAGCCGGCAAAGGTATTGAAATTTTAAAGAGCCACGGGATTGAGGTTGCAGAAGGTATCCTCAGGGATGAGTGCAAAAAAATAAATAAGGTGTTTTTCCACTATATTCAGACGGGAACTCCTTATGTAACCATGAAATATGCCATGACACTGGACGGAAAAATTGCCGCCTATACAGGAAAATCAAAATGGGTCACCGGAGAGGAAGCCAGGGAGCATGTGCAGCTGCAGCGTCATATAAACAGTGGAATAATGGTAGGCGTAGGGACTGTACTGGCAGATGATCCTTTGCTTACATGTCGCATTCCGGGAGGCAAAAATCCGGTGCGGATAATATGCGATTCACAGCTGCGTACACCGCTTACTTCACAGATTGTAAAAACTGCAGGAGAAATTTCCACAATACTAGCTACCTGCTGCTGTGATGAGACAGCTCACCAACCCTATGTCAAGGCAGGGTGCCGAATATTGACCGTAGGCCAAAAGAACGGCAGAGTTGACCTCACGGAGCTTATGAAAAGGTTGGGAAGCGAAAAAATAGACAGCATTCTCCTGGAAGGAGGGGGGACTCTTAACTGGTCGGCTGTTGAAAGCGGAATAGTGCAGAAGATTCAGGCATATGCAGCACCGAAACTTTTCGGAGGGTCATCGGCCAAAACACCGGTTGAAGGTCGGGGCTTTCCTTCGCCGGCAGAATCAGTAAAAATAATCAACAGCACCATAATACGGCTGGGAGATGACTTTCTCATCGAGGGGGAAGTTGATAAGGAGGCGAAATAGAGTGTTCACAGGAATTGTGGAAGAGACAGGTGTAGTAGAAAGAATAAAAAAGGGCCGGAATTCAGCAGAGCTTACAGTAAAAGCCTCTTATATTATGGATGACGTGAAGCTGGGAGACAGCATAGCAGTAAATGGAGTATGTCTGACGGTTACAGGTTTTGACAACCAAGGTTTTACCGCAGACGTCATGCACGAAACACTTAACCGTTCATCTCTGGCTCACATAAAAAGCGGAAGCAGAGTAAATCTGGAAAGAGCTATGAAAGCAGATGGAAGATTCGGCGGACATATCGTAGCCGGCCATGTGGACGGAGTCGGAATCATCACAGACATCACCAGAGATGATAATGCAATCTGGTATACTGTGAAGGCAGATCCGGGAGTTATGAGATACATAGTAGAAAAGGGTTCCATAGCCATAGACGGCATCAGTCTGACAGTAGCAAAGGTCATGAACGATAGCTTTTCAATCTCAGCAATCCCTCATACGGTGAGAGAAACAGTACTGTCAGACCGCCAAAGGGGAGATAGGGTAAATCTGGAGAATGATGTGATAGGCAAGTACGTCGAGAAACTTATGAGACCGGTGGATCCCGCTGTGGAAGCAACAGAAAAGAACAGTGTAATAACAGAAGAATTTTTGACCCGATACGGGTTTTAGGAGGTAGAGATATGTATCAATTCAACACAGTAGAAGAAGCTCTGGAGGAGCTTAGACAGGGCAGAATCATTCTGGTAACAGATGACCCTGACCGCGAAAACGAAGGGGATTTTATCTGTGCTGCGGAATTTGCCACTACAGAAAATATTAATTTCATGGCTACTCACGGCAAAGGACTTATCTGTATGCCTATGTCGGACGAGTTTGTGGCAAGGCTGGCAATACCACAGATGGTAACCAACAATACGGATAATCATGAAACGGCTTTTACCGTTTCCATTGACAGTGTAGAGACTACAACGGGAATCTCTGCAGCTGAGAGATCCAATACTGCTATGAGATGTGTGGCAGAGGATGCAAGACCTGAGGATTTCAGGCGCCCAGGGCATATGTTTCCTTTGCTGGCAAAGAGAAACGGCGTACTTGAAAGGAACGGCCACACTGAGGCAACTGTTGATCTCTGCAGGCTGGCGGGGCTCAAAGAATGCGGTCTTTGCTGTGAAATTATGAGAGAAGACGGCACCATGATGCGTACTCCTGAGCTGGCAGAGCTTGCGAAAAAATGGAGCATTAAATTTATAACCATTAAGGACCTGCAGAACTACCGAAAGTGCCATGAAAAACTGGTAGACAGGGTGGCAGTGACCAAGATGCCGACCAAGTACGGTGATTTCAGAGCGTACGGATATGTAAACCGACTTAACGGTGAACACCATGTGGCGTTGGTAAAGGGAGAAATCGGAGAAGGAAAGAATGTGCTCTGCAGGGTTCATTCAGAGTGTCTGACGGGAGACACCTTCGGTTCACTTCGTTGCGACTGTGGTCAGCAGCTGGCTTCAGCCATGACGCAGATTGAAAAGGAAGGCAGGGGAATACTGCTTTACATGCGCCAGGAGGGCAGGGGTATCGGCCTTATAAACAAACTTCGCGCCTATGAACTTCAGGAACAGGGTATGGATACTCTGGATGCAAATATTGCGCTGGGTTTTGCAGGAGACCAGAGAGAATACTTCATTGGAGCGCAAATCTTGAGAGATTTGGGAGTAAAGAGCATGAGACTGCTTACAAATAACCCTGATAAGGTGTATCAGCTTTCTGAGTTCGGTCTCGAGATAAACGAAAGAGTTCCGATTCAGATGGAAGCTACAGCTTATGACATGTTTTATCTGAAAACCAAGCAGAAACGTATGGGACATATTTTAGAATATTAAAAAATTTATAAAAGTATAAGCATTGTAAAAAGAAAGGAAAAATAAAATGAGAACTTTAGAAGGAAATCTTGTAGCAAAAGGTA
The DNA here is from genome assembly GCA_964619875.1 of uncultured Oscillospiraceae bacterium. Lineage (GTDB taxonomy): Bacteria > Bacillota > Clostridia > Peptostreptococcales > Anaerovoracaceae > SUG1106. Next base: position 9,063 of record CAZUFU010000004.1, on the reverse strand, counting down.
TGAAGGTAGGCATCGTTTGTGCCCGTTTTAATGAATTTATAACCTCAAAATTATTATCAGGAGCAATGGATGGGCTTAAACGACACGATGTATCTGAAGATGACATATACGTGGCATGGGTTCCGGGGGCTTTTGAGATTCCTCTCATCGCGTCAAGAATGGCAAAGAGCGGCAAATATGACGCTATAATCTGCCTGGGTGCGGTAATCCGCGGCAACACAAGCCACTATGACTATGTATGCAGCGAAGTATCCAAGGGCATCGCATCAGTATCCCTGGCTTCTGATATCCCTGTAATGTTCGGTGTGCTCACTACAGAAAACATAGAGCAGGCCATAGAACGTGCAGGAACAAAAGCCGGAAACAAGGGATACGACTGCGCTCTGGGTGCTATTGAGATGGTGAACCTTATCCGTGAAATTGACGGCTAAAGAGTTTTAAGAGGTGGATGCGAAAGGACGTTTACTCCGCAGGATTTTGCCAGTGCGAGAGCCTCATCAAAGCCAAAGTCAAGGAATTCGGCTTTGTGGCAGTCACTGTTTATAATTACAGAACCTCCTTTTGAGGCAATATACTTTAAAATCCAATGTGCAGGGTAAGGGGATGATTTCCATCCTTTTGCCATTGCACCTGTATTTATTTCGAAGATGACATTCCTCTCCATGAGCTTGTCAACGGCAGCCAGTGCTGCTGCAATATATCTGGGGTGCTTCTCATCAAACATAGGGTGTTCGTCGCTGAACTTGGTTATGAGGTCAAAGTGTCCTATGATCCCGCACCCGGTAATCTCAGGCAGCATTGAAACCATCCGGAAATAGTACTCGCACATGGCATACGGGTCTCCTCCGCAAAGCTCATTTATGGTACGTTGTGTTTCATCAGGACTCCAGTCTATACAGAAGCATTGATTTCTGTCGTACCCGTAAAAGTTATCGGCAGAATCGGGGCCTGATATAGGAAAGAGAGAATGAACCGAACCGATTGCATAATCATAATCATCGGTTGAATAGTCAGAACCGAAGTCCTGTTCAATGCCGCATAAAATGTTAATTTTGTCCGCATATTTGGTCTTAAGGCGTGCTATTTCCGCCTTGTATTTACGAGTATTATCAGGGCTCATGCAGCATTGATCGTATGATGTATAGCTGTGACCTGAGAAGCCCAAAGTATCGAAGCCTTTGGCAATGGCGGCTTCGACCATTTCTTCCGGAGTGTCAGCACCGTCGCAGAGCAGTGTATGTGTATGAAAATTGGCTGTTATCTTATCTGAAATTACATCTGTCATGGCTTACAAGGTCCTTTCGTTTGTCTGAGGATAGTATAGCATACTTTGCGGGGAATGTATAAGAGAAATATGAAAAATGCTGTATTTACCTGAATTTTGTGGTATCATATAGAAAGAAAAGTTTGGATAATTACGAAAGGGAAAAAAGGATTGAAAGAAAAAAAGTACACGGCAGGTGATTTCCCACTGGCGGTTTTATGTACTCTGACCGTCATCTGCCTGGCAGTAAGCATTACAGTCTGGTTCAGACCTCTATATTATGCGGATATTAAATTACTGGATATACCGGAGCATTCGGGATACAATGAGGAAATCTGCCGAAAGAATTACGATGTGCTCATAGATTACAATGTAATCGGCGGTCCTTCCGAGCTTGAATTCCCGGATATGCAGATGTCTGAGCATGGCAGGATTCATTTTGAAGAGGTTAAAAGAATATTCATATTCATGCAGATTGAGGGATTAGCAGGATTGGCGGTTCTGGCTGCTGTATTTTTTAAAAGAAAAAAGAAGGGCTGGATGCATCTGACGGGCTTTGTGACCGTGGCCATAGCGGTGGCTGTGCTGGCGGCAATCCTTATCGACTGGGAGTGGGCTTTTGAGACAATGCACGGACTGCTGTTTAATAACGATTACTGGATATTCAATTCTAAGACTGATCCGGTGATAAAGATACTGCCTGATGAGTTTTTCATGCACTGCGGAATAATGATAATCGGTCTGACAGCTGCATTGACAGCCGGACTGGAGGCAATATACAGGAGGAAAAAGAAATATGGAAACGCCTAGCTTCAGAGTTTTGTTTTTCAGATATTATGATAGAAAAATTGCAGATGGAACCATAACCTTTTCACAGATAGGAATCAGCAAAAGTGATTTTACAAGGCTGTGTACAGAGGCTGATTTTGTGCCGGATATGGAGTCGGTGGAAAGAGCCTGCAAGGCCATGAAGCTGACAGAAGAAGAAACTGCCGCCATGATGGAGGCGGCAGCCTTATAAGTATTAAACATTAAACAGGAAGTTTACTACATCTCCGTCCTGCATCACGTATTCCTTGCCTTCGGAGCGGATAAACCCTTTTTCCTTGGCAGCAGCAAGGCTTCCGCCAACTTCCATAAGCTTGTCATAGGCTATGGTCTCGGCTCTGATAAAGCCTTTCTCAAAGTCTGTATGAATCTTTCCGGCTGCTCCCGGAGCCTTGGTCCCTCGCCTGATGGTCCATGCACGGCATTCGTCTTCGCCGGCAGTCAGGAATGAAATCAGGTTGAGCAGGGAGTAGGATGCTTTGATCAGTTTATCAAGACCGGATTCTTCGATTCCCAGTTCCTCTAGGAACATGGTTCTTTCTTCATCATCCAGTTCTGCCACCTCGGCTTCGATTTCGGCACATATTACAACTGCTTCAGCCCCTTCAGAAGAAGCGATTTCACGAACCTGCTGCACATAAGGGTTACTGTCGGCATCGGCAACTTCATGGTCAGCCACATTGGCCACATAGATAATAGGCTTGTAGGAAAGCAGGCCCAGCGACTTTACGTACTCAGCCTCTTCCTCGTCAAGATCCATGGCACGGGCGTTTTTGCCGTCACCGAGCCATGCATAAATTCTATTGAGAAGATCAAGTTCGGACTGCAGCTGCTTGTCCGCCTTGGCCATCTTTGTGGTCTTCTGGATGCGACGGTCGAGTATTTCCATGTCGGAGAGCAGAAGCTCTGTATTGATAGTGTCAATATCTGATGCGGGGTTGATTTTGCCGTCTACATGAACTATATTGTCATTTTCAAAACATCGTACCACATGAACGATGGCCTCGACTTCACGGATATGTCCGAGAAATTTGTTACCCAGACCTTCACCTTTGGAAGCGCCCTTTACCAGGCCTGCGATATCACAGAATTCGATGGTTGCGTAGATGGTACGCCTGGAATTATATATTTCGTGAAGTCTGGTAACACGTTCGTCAGGAACCGTTACAACACCTACATTCGGCTCAATAGTGCAGAAAGGATAGTTGGCTGCTTCAGCACCGGCCTTGGTGATTGCGTTAAAAAGAGTACTTTTGCCTACGTTTGGCAGGCCTACGATACCTAATTTCATTATTATATATTCTCCTTATTTATTTTTTCTTCATGTTTTTTCTTCATAACAAAGTACAGTACAAGCCCGGCAGCAATGAGACAGAGGCTTAAAACCTGAGCCTGCCTGAGGGGGCCTATCATCAGACTGTCTGTGCGAAGACCCTCTACGAAGAACCTTTCCACAGAATAAAGTATCATGTACATTGAAATAATCTGGCCGTCGAAACTGCGGCGATGGTTGTCAAACCACAGCAGGAACAGGAAAACCAGGAAGCACCAGATGGATTCGTAGAGAAAGGTAGGGTGATATCCTACTCCGTCTATAATCTGCGCCCATGGAAGCTCAGTAGGACCTCCGTGAGCCTCTTCATTGAAAAAGTTACCCCAGCGGCCTATGGCCTGAGCCAGAGGTATCACCACAGCAGCAAGGTCAGCAGTGGCTATGAAGCTCTGTTTATAATGTCTGCATACGAAAAATCCAACAAAAAAGCATAGAATAAGACCGCCGTGAACAGCCAGCCCGCCTCCTCTTACGTCAAAGATTTTCATCAGATTTCCTGAAAACTCGTCCCAGGAAAAAATCACGTAATATGCTCTGGCTCCGATGATGGCGGAAGGAATCATCCATATGATGAGATCCAGGATGAAGTCCGGCTCTATGCCGTGTTTAGGAGCCCTTTTATATGATATGAGAGTGGCCAGCAGGAATCCCGTACCTATGAGCAGACCGTACCACATTACATCAAGTCCGAAAATCGTAAAAGCTACACGATCGGGTGCAATCATTTTCAAAATCTCCTTTGACAATAAATACAAACTATATTATACAAAAAAAACTGTTAATTGTCATCAATCTTTGGTATTATTTTTACATGAGATATGAGAAAATAATCAAAGCAGAATTTATAGAAAGACCAAACCGGTTTATCGCAATATGCCGGGTTGAAAATCAGACCGTAAAGGTACATGTAAAGAACACAGGCAGGTGCCGTGAGCTGCTTATACCGGGAGCATCTGTGTATCTTGAGGACTTTGAAGGACGTATGGGCAGCCGCAAAATGAGATACTCACTCATAGGTGTGGAAAAGGTGACGGAAGGCCGAAAGCTGATGATAAATATGGACTCACAGGCACCTAACAAGGCTGTTTCAGAGGCACTTAATGATGGTACAATAAAGCTGCCGGGCATGGGAGACTCTTTATCGGTTAAGGCAGAAAAGACCTTCGGCGATTCACGCTTTGACTTTTATGCAGAGGATGAAGCAGGCTGCAGGGCATTTATCGAGGTAAAAGGTGTGACTCTGGAGAATGGCGGCATTGCAAGATTTCCTGATGCACCTACGGAAAGAGGGGTAAAACATGTAAGTGAGCTTATGAGTGCAGCGAGGGAAGGATATAATGCTTACATAATTTTCATCATTCAGATGGAAGGAATGAAAGAATTCAGACCTAACGACCAGACTCACAGGCAGTTCGGCGATGCACTCAGAGAAGCTTCTGAATCCGGTGTTAAAATACTTGCCTATGAATGTCAGACAGGAGCAGATTACATGACGGTCAAAAAAAGTGTGCCGGTAAATATTTTTTATGAAACTATTTGACCTTGCTGAGCATCTAATGTATAGTTGTTATGGTGAGATTAAAATGAAAGGGGCATTGGGGATGTCATCTACTGGAAAAGAGCAGATTATTGAGAATATTCTTATTGAAAATTACAGAATGTATTATCATCTGGCTCTCGGTTATGTTCATAATGAAGCAGACGCTCTCGACATTGTTCAGGAGGGCGCTTATAAGGCTATTTTAAAGTCGGATACGCTTCGCAGTGAGGATCATGCTTCTACCTGGATATACAGGATTATGCTCAATGAAATCTTCAGCTTCTGCAGGAGCAGGAAGGAATTTTTGCCTGACAATATCCAGCAGATGGAGGAATATTTTGGATATTACGACAATAGTGAAGGCTGTGCAGATGAAATGGATCTTTATAATGCACTGGAGGGTCTTTCTGATGAAGAAAAGAAAATAGTGCAGCTGAGATATTTTCAGGGGCTTAAACTTGAAGAGGTTGCAGAAGCTATGAATCTGAACCTGAGCACGGTGAAGAGCAGGCTTTACAGGACTATAGGCAAGCTCAGGCTTTCCATGTCCTTATAAGGGGGAAAGACTCTATGAAAAAAGAATCAGAAAACATGACAGAAATACCTGATGAATGTCTGGATCGGGTAAAGGAAGCCATTGGAAGAGCGAAGGAGGACAAACAGCATGTCAGGCGGATTCACCGCAGGGAGATTGCAAGAATGATGCTCTTTTCTTTTATGTGCCTGATGATTCTTATGCCAAACATAAGTATGGATGCGGCTCAGGCAATGAGCAGCCTTCCAATAGTAGGCGACTTCTTTAAAGTCATAACCATAAGAGATTACCATTATGTGGACGACCGTTTCAGTGCGGATGTGAATATTCCTGAGATTGAATCAACAAGTGAGGCAGCCGGATCTATAAACAGTAAGATAAATGCCATTGCAGAAGAGTGGGTTGAAGAGTTTGAATCGGCAAGAGCAGATGAATGGGGCAGAGCAGAAATTAAAGTGGATTATGAAATACTGGCTACTGCACCTGAGTATTTTACTCTGAAATTGATGACCTATCAGGGGTCGGGAAGCGGATTCGAGCAGGACCACTACTATACCATAAGAATCTCCGACGAAAAGGAAATGACACTTTCGGATTATTTTCCTGAAGGAGCAGACTTCATAACACCGATAAGTGAAAATATAAAGCATCAGATGCGTCAGCAGGTTAAGGAAGACCCAGACAAATTCTACTGGCTGGATATTGAGGATGACGATCCGGTTAAAGGGTTTGAATTCAGCAAAATAGACAAAGATCAGCAGTTCTACATAGATGAAGACGGACAGATTGTGATAGCTTTTAACGAGGGAGACGTAGCATCTATGTATATGGGATGTGTGCAGTTTACAATACCGAAGCAGGTTACTGACGGTATAAGATAATAAATTAAAAAGGAAGGCGAAAAATATGAAGAAAAAAAGAGGGGTATTAAAAATAACAGCGCTTGCAGCAATGATTGTGGCAATAATTGCAGTCATGTCCGCATGCGGAGGCGGCAAAAGCTATGAACTTGATGAAGTGGAGCTGGCAGGCAGGCTGCTGTCCGAAGTTGAGTTTGATTGCGAACTATATCAGGTCCAGGATGCAAAGGTGGGAAATTTCATAGACCTTGAAGGCGCCGAGAGGGAAATAATGTATATGGGCAGCGGCTCATATGCCGATTCCTTTGGGATATTCCGACTTGATACAGAGGAAAATGCCAAGGCTGCACTGGAGGCTGTCAACGCTTACCTGACAGACCTGCAGGATTCATTTAAGGACTACATTCCTGAGGAAGCTGACAAGATACAGAAGGCCACAGCAGTTCAGAGAGGAAGATTTGTGGTGTTCTGCATAACTTCCGATGCGGAAAATGCATCGTCAATTATCGAGGAAAGCTTTGTGGAGGTGTCCGGAGCCGGGGAAGATGGCAGCAGCTCTGCTGATGCTGATAATTCAGATGAAGAAGACAATGAAGGTGGAGCAGAGCAGGAAGCAGAGGCGGGAAATGACGGTCAGTATCCTGCCATTAAGACGGATGCTTCTCTTAAAGACTTCGGAAATGTTGTCCTCATAGGGGATGCTGCTTACGAGCTTTATTCCTACAGCGACAAAACAGCTGACAAATACGCCTCATACGTTAATGAAACAGCGGAGCAGCTGAGAGGTTATTCAGATGTGTACGATGTTATAATACCTCTGAGCTCAGGCATAACCCTGCCTGACAACTATTACGATAAAATCTCATCTTCAAACCAGAAAACTGCCATAAACAATATCATAGGAAAGCTGTCAGGCGATGTGAAGGCTGTAAACATGTATGAAAATCTTATGAAGCATCGCAATGAGTATATTTATTTCAGAACAGACCATCACTGGACGGCATTGGGCGCTTATTACGGATATGAGGCCTTATGCGATGCCAAAGGCGTGATACCTATAAGCCTTGATCGCCATGAATCAGTGGAGTTCGAAGGCTTTCTCGGCTCTTTCTATAATGATACAAAGAAGGATAAGGTGCTGGAAAAGAACCCTGACACTATTGAGGCTTATTATCCTATAAGCCCGGATACTTCTCTTGTATATACGACGACAAAAGGAAGCAGCAATTCCTGGGACGTGATTTATGATGTGACCGACTATCCTTCCTCCATAAAGTACAGTACTTTCATAGCAGGGGACAATCCGTTCACGGTTATAACCAACAAAAACCTTCAGGACGGTTCAAGCTGTGTAGTCGTAAAGGAATCATTCGGAAATGCTTTTGTGCCTTTCCTGGTGGACCACTATGAAAAAATATATGTGGTGGATTATCGTTACTGGGAAGGCAGTCTGATAGATCTGGCAAAGGAAAAAAAGGTTGACGATGTGATTTTCGTTAACAACCTTTCAATGACCAGAAGTGATTATCTGACCGGAAAGCTGGGTCAGATAATAGAATAGAGCAAGAAAAATGTAAAACGGCCCTCCTCTAGTGGGAAGGGCCGTTTTGCCGTTTATGCGCTTGAGTTTGTATGTTGTTATTTCTCTTTGTAGTAAAGTTTGCAGCTGCAGTAGCCTTCATAGTTAGGATCTTCAATCTGCATCTTGAATTCCTGACACATGCATTTGTTTGCAGGATACTTGTCCACCTTTGTCGGGCAGAAACCGCCGTTTGCCACTAATGCCGCTTTGACGGATTTTACAACTTCTTCATCTTCATTGAATCTCATATTCATACGCTTTTCCTCCGGGAGCTTCTTTATCTTTTATAACTACACTGTATCATCTAAAACCTGTCGGCGCAACGCAAAAAATTCGCAAAACGATTGTTTTTTTAAATTTTAAAGCAAAAATGAATTTAATATATAAATTAAAGAGACATACATAGAAGCATATATGCCAAGTCATAGCTGATATTGGTTACATAAAAAACAGAGCCCTTATGGACTCTGTTTCTCTTGGAGGCGACACCCAGATTTGAACTGGGGAATAAAGGTTTTGCAGACCTCTGCCTTACCACTTGGCTATGTCGCCGGGTTGGCTAGGGTAGCAGGATTCGAACCTGCGCATGACGGAATCAGAATCCGTTGCCTTACCGCTTGGCGATACCCCAACGCTTATAATGGGGTGGGTAGTGGGATTCGAACCCACGTATACAGGAGCCACAACCCTGGGTCTTAACCACTTGACGATACCCACCATGCTCGTCTTTTTCACTTCTGACTGTGTTGCTCTCAGTCGCTGCGGTGCTCAAGTACCATCGTACATTCCGCTCCTCGCTCCTTCGGCGCCTTGTCATAAGTGAAAAATACTTCGCATGCTTGCTAAGTGCACGCATCACAGAGATGATATCTGATTGCACACATTTTTTTAAAAGTTGGCGACCTGGAACGGGCTCGAACCGTCGACCTCCAGCGTGACAGGCTGGCATTCTAACCAACTGAACTACCAGGCCGCATATGGTGGGAGTTACAGGGCTCGAACCTGTGACCCTCTGCTTGTAAGGCAGATGCTCTCCCAGCTGAGCTAAACTCCCACATGCTCTTAATAAAAAAATGGTAGCGGCGAGTGGAGTCGAACCACCGACCTTCCGGGTATGAACC
>CAZUFU010000003.1:0-47955 GCA_964619875.1 uncultured Oscillospiraceae bacterium | reverse complement strand
GTGCTGAAAGGGGCAGGCACTGTTGTAGCCGCAGAAGGCCGAAAGACATATACTAATACTACAGGTAATCCCGGCATGGCAACAGCAGGCTCAGGGGATGTGCTCACCGGCATAATAACATCATTATGCGGACAGAGGCACAGCGACGGGCGGCCCATAGAGCCATTGGAGGCGGCTCTTGCGGGAGTGTTTATCCACGGACTGGCGGGAGACCTGGGTGCAGAAGATAAAGGCGAATACGGGCTGACAGCCGGCGACATAGCCGAATATACAGCCACGGCCGTCAAAAAAATCTTAGAAGAGTCTTAAAGCACAATATACAAAGGGGTGTTGGACTTGATAGTAAAAAAAGGAGATTTATTTTTTGCTGATTTAAGTCCCGTAGTAGGCTCTGAACAAGGGGGAGTAAGACCTGTACTGGTGGTACAGAACGATGTAGGAAATAAATACAGCCCGACTATCATCGTGGCCGCCGTGACTTCGCAGACTTCAAAGGCCAAGCTTCCTACTCATGTAGAATTACAGGCCACACAGGGCGGACTCAGCAAAAATTCGGTGGTTCTGCTGGAGCAGCTTAGAACCATCGACAAGCAAAGACTCAAGGAAAGAATAGGCTCTCTTTCGGACAGTCAGCTGCCGGTAGTAGATGAGGCACTGGGCGTTAGTCTGGGGATTGCCAATCTGCCTGAAAATCGTTAAAATAGAGAAAGCCCTTCTCAGGAAGGGAAGGGCTTTCCCGTAAAATATATAAATATAATAGTATAATAAAATTTAAAACCGGAGGAAAACAATGGATTTCAAACAGTATGAAGAAATTGCGGCCCGCGTGCGCGTTGACATCGTAAAAGCGGTACATAAGGCCGGTTCAGGCCATCCGGGCGGGTCACTGTCTGCAGCAGACATAGTGACAGCCCTGTATTTCAAGGAAATGAACATAGACCCTGCAAATCCTGATATGGATGACAGGGATAAGTTTATTCTCTCAAAAGGCCACGCAGGCCCTGTGCAGTATGCTGCACTGGCTGAGAGAGGATACTTTCCTGTAGAGGATCTCTGGAGCCTCCGCAAGCTGGGAAGCCGTTTCCAGGGACATCCTAACAGAGATAAGGTTCCGGGAATAGAAATGTCGACAGGCTCACTGGGACAGGGATTTGCTGTTTCCGTTGGCATGGCCATGGCCGCAAAGATGGACGGTAAAAAAAGCAGAACCTATGTGCTTCTGGGAGACGGTGAACTCCAGGAAGGTCTTATCTGGGAAGCTGCAATGGCTGCGGCTCATTATAAGCTGGACAACCTCTGCGCCGTAGTAGACTGGAACGGTCTGCAGATTGACGGCAAGAACGACGATGTAATGACTGTAAAGCCTATTGATGAAAAGTTCAGGGCCTTCGGTTTTAATGTTCTGGTAATAGACGGACATAATTTCGAAGAAATTTTCTCTGCTTTCGATGCAGCCAGAGAGTGCAAGGGCAAGCCGACAGTAATCGTGGCTAAGACCAACAAGGGACGCGGCGTTTCCTTCATGGAGGACAACCCGGGCTGGCACGGCAAGGCACCGAGCGAAGACGAAGCAAAACAGGCAGTAAGTGAACTGGGAGGTGAATGGTAATGGCTGAGGTAAAGCAGGAAAAAATGGCCACAAGACAGGCCTACGGCAAGGCTCTCGTGGAAATCGGAGCAGAAAACAAAAATCTGGTAGTTATGGATGCCGACCTCTCCAAGTCCACCATGACAGCTGAGTTTGCAAAAGCATATCCTGACAGGTTCTTTAATATGGGTATCGCAGAGCAGGATCTTTATGCGGCAGCCTGCGGACTTGCTCTCTCCGGAAAGGTTGTATGTGCCAGCACTTTCGCAATGTTTGCGGCAGGCAGAGCTTTTGAAATCATAAGAAATTCCATCGGCTACACTCATGCCAATGTAAAGGTATGTGCTACTCACGCAGGAATCACAGTAGGTGAGGATGGAGCCAGCCATCAGACCTTCGAGGATATCGCTCTTATGAGAACCATTCCGGGAATGGTTGTTGTAAATCCTTCTGACGGCGCGTCTGCAAAGGCGCTCCTGAAGCAGGTCATCGATATGAACGGACCGGCTTATGTGAGACTGGGCCGTGCTGCTGTCCCTATGTTCTATGATGAGGCTGCGGCTTCAGAGCTGAAGCTGGGCAAGGGAAGCTGCCTTCGTGAAGGTAAGGACCTGACCATTATCGCTACAGGCATAATGGTGAACGAAGCCATGATTGCTGCAGAGGAGCTGGCTGCAAAGGGAATTGACGCCCGCGTCATCGACATGCATACCATCAAGCCGCTGGATGAGGAAATAATCGTTAAAGCTGCTTCAGAGACAGGTGCAATTGTAACCGCTGAGGAACATTCCGTAATAGGTGGCCTTGGAAGCGCAGTCGCTGAGGTTGTGGTAAAAAAATGCCCTGTCAAGATGGCCATGGTAGGCCAGCAGGACACTTTCGGTGAATCCGGAAAACCTGATGAACTCAAGGCCAAGTATGGAATGACTGCAGCGGATATCGCCCGCGCAGTGGAGAGCCTGAGATAAAATCCGGCATAGGACTGGCTGTAAAATAATGAATATGACTCTCTTTGCGGACATAAAATTATATGAGATTTTATGTATGGGCGAAGGGAGTTTTTTTATGGCTGATAATAACGAAAAAAAGGGGAGAAGGCTGCTCAGAAGACCGTCTCGGAGGGCTTTGATTACTCTCGGAATTATTGCGCTGGCAGGAGCATTGGCCTTCGGCGCAGTTTCTACCGGATTTATGGGGTTGGGAGGAGGAAAGACAGTTAAATACACTCAGCTCCCAAAAGACAAGATACCGCGAACTATAGAAAAAGACGTGATACCTGAGTACCGTGACCTTGAACGTGCTCTGGGATGCCTGGTGGACGGCAAGGTTTACGTGGTTGTGACCAGAGGAGAAAAGCCCACTGCGGGCTATGACCTTTCTATAGAAAAGATGAAGCTGGAGAAGACTAAGGAAGGAACCAATCTTGCGGTAACTGCTCTGTTTACAGAGCCTGATGCCGACACGACGGTTTCAAAAATAATTACATACCCTTATGTGGTGGCGGAGACAGGACTTGAAGCCTTGCCGGACACCATCGAACTGATTGCGCGATACAGCGAGTGAGCCGGTAGAATTGAAGCGGCAGCTGTAAGTCAACCTGCATGTTGCTGAAGCGTCATGTTGCCTTCAGGGTAAACTATGGAAACTTCACATAGGCGGGTTGACTTTTTTTAATACTATTGACATAAAACTCCTTATGATGTAAAATTTTACTGATTTTAGTCAGGAGGAACAGGAGTTGGAGAGATTGTTTTTCAGGGAAAAAATAAGACAGGATTATGCTCCATTGGAAGAAGGGGTAATGATGGACAGGCAGAAGTATGTTGTCGGCGTAGCGGGAGTGGGGGAAGGCGCCGGTGCCACTTTTACAGCAATGGGACTGGCATTTCTCATGGGCGAGAGAACTTCGGGAGTGACATATGCTGAGGGAAGACCCCACGAAGCGGGAGGCGTTTCACCCTGCAGGCTGCTGTCTGTAGACAGAGTTTTCCGAGATGTAAAAAAGAGGGGCAAGCTTAATCTTTATAAAAAAGTGAACTGGCAGCTCTATGAGTCGGATAAAGAAACTGAACAGACAGATAAAGAGGGAAACGGCAAAAACTACAGGGAACTTCCGGGAAAAATTATAATAGTTGATAATCCCGAGAGCCCTGAGGACTATGAAAAACTGGATTTGATAGTGGCCGTGACTGATCCTTTTCCGCCCAGAATCATGGCGGGACTGGAAACCTACAGCAGGCTCAGGGAGATAGGCCAAAAGGGAACCTCTGAACACATACCGGTGCTCTGGTTTTTGAATAAGTCGGATGAAGGTACTGCACGCAGGGAGGCAGAGAGGTTTCTTAAAATAAAATTCGACTTTGAGCAGGAGCTGCTGGATCCGGGTATATTTTACCGGGCTGCTTATAGCTGTCAGCATCCATATTTTATGTGTGAAATGCCGGGCCTTGAAAGGCTGGCCGCAAAAATTCTCAGCTCAATATAGAGTGTCCCCATAATTTGCTATTTAATTTTTTGTCGAAATGTAGTATAATGTCAGTGTATGTACGAGAAAATGTCAGATAACTCAAATTGAGATGATATAAAATCGGGGGACAGAAATGATTACTTTTGATCACGTTACTAAAAAATACCGTACCAACATCGGACTTGACGATGTGAGTGTACATATCAATAAAGGCGATTTTGTCTTTCTGGTGGGACCCAGCGGAGCAGGAAAGTCAACGTTTATCAAGCTTATTCTTAAGGAGATAAATGCAGACGAGGGGACTATCAAGGTGGGGGACTTTGAGGTTACAAGTCTTTCAAACCGTGAAATTCCTATGTTCAGACGGAAGGTCGGAACAGTTTTCCAGGATTTCAGGCTGCTTCCTAAGAAGACGGTTTTTGAAAACGTGGCTTTTGCCATGGAGGTGCTCCACAAGAGTCAGAGACAGATACGCAAACAGGTTCCGCAGGTGCTCAGCCTGGTGGGCATCAGCGATAAGGCCCATAAATATCCTGACGAGCTTTCTGCAGGAGAACAGCAGAGGGTTGCCATAGCCAGGGCCATTGTAAATAATCCGGCGGTTCTCATAGCAGATGAACCTACCGGAAATCTTGATCCTGCCACCGCATGGGAGATAATGGACCTGCTGGATCAGATAAATCTGAGAGGCACCACCATTGTCATGGTAACTCATGCCAAGGATATCGTGGACAAGATGAAGAAACGAGTTATAGCAATAGAACGGGGCCGTATCGTAAGAGATGAGCAGGGCCTGTACGGATATAGAGGGGAGGAGAATGTTGAGCAGCTTAATTTATAACATAAAACAGGGCTTTATTCAGATTTTCCGTAACCGGGGAATGAGCCTTGCATCAATTTTTTCAATAGTGGCTATGCTGCTGATTTTGGGACTTTTCTTTGTGATCACAGTGAATGTCAATCTTTTTACAGAAGTTGTGAAGCAGGACTACGATCAGGTGGAGGTTTTCCTTCTGGATGGTACCACCAAGTCGGATGCAGAGCAGCTCATGGCAGAAATTAAAAAACAGGATGGCGTGACCGATGTTGAGTACAGGAGCAAGACGGAAGCACTGGAAATACTCAAACAGCGCTGGGGAGAAAGCGGCTATCTGCTTGACTCTCTTGGAAACAATCCGCTTCCGGCATCCATTCTTATAAGTGTTGATTCTCTTGATAATGCAGGTGCGGTGGCGCAGTTTGCCGGCGGTCTTGAGGGTGTGGACGATATTCAGTACTATCAGGAGACAGTGGACAAGCTGACCAAGATTACCAACTTCCTTCAGATAGGGGCGCTGGTAATAATGGCATTTCTTGTGGTTGTATCTGTAGTCGTTGTATCAAACACTGTCAAGCTGACGGTTTTTGCAAGGGCTAAGGAAATCCGCATCATGAAATATGTTGGTGCCACAAACTGGTTTATCAGAGGGCCTTTCCTGGCCGAGGGAATTATCATCGGGGTTCTGGCAGCTCTGATTTCTACCGGGCTCATAGCTTTGATATATTCCAAATTAATTGAAAGCATAGGACCGCAGATACTGGCCATCGTTTCCAGTCCGCTGATTTCCGCGGGTTATATGACAGGCAATATGGTGATAATATTTATTGCTCTCGGTGCCAGCATCGGAGCATGGGGAAGCATTATTTCCATGAGAAGATTCCTGGATACCTAAAATAAACTATTGCAGGGGGATTATAATGATGAAGAAAAAAAGTCTGATCTTAACGCTTATAGCCGTTCTTACGTTTACCATGTGCGCAGCAGGGCTGGCTTTTGCAGCTACCGAAAGCGATCTGAGAAACGACCTTGATGATGTTGAGGCGGCACAGGACGAACTGAGCAAAAAAATGGCTCAGATTGAGAAGGACGTTAAGGAAATGCAGAAAAAAGTTGACAACCTTAACTACATGATCAATCAGACTGCCTCTGAAATAAGTAATACAGAGGCCAAGATAGAAAAAAAAGAAAAGGAAATGGCAGAACGTGAGGACAACCTTAACGAAAGACTTAAGGTGATGTACAAAAACGGTTCTGTGGGTTTTGTGGATATTCTGTTGGGCTCAAGCAGCATTTCTGAATTTGTTTCGAATATGGAGATTATCCAGAAGATATATAAGAACGACGTGGAGGTGCTGGAAACACTGCAAAAGGAGCACGATGAGCTGCAGGAAATAAAAGCAACTCTCAAAGAAAGAAAAGAAAAGCTTGCTGCCCAGAAAACGGAACTGGCATCGGATAAGGCCGAACTGGACGCCAAGAAAAAAGAACTGGAAGCCGAAGAGGACAAGCTTAAGGCAGAGGCTGACAGGCTGACGGCAGAGATTATAAAGCTGATGGATAAGAACAGTCCTTATGTGGGCGGCGAATTTACATGGCCGTGTCCTGCCAGCAGATATATTTCTTCGTCCTTCGGAAACAGGCTGCACCCGACACTTAAGGTGTGGAAATTCCATACAGGCATTGACATAGGATGTGCCGCCGGAAAGGATATTGTTGCAGCTGCATCAGGAAAGGTTATAATGTCAAAGGTATACGGAGGTTACGGTAACTGCGTTATGATTGACCATGGCGGCGGAATAGTGACGCTTTACGGACATGCATCCAAGCTTCTGGTAAGTGAGGGGCAGACCGTTAAACGCGGACAGACCATTGCTCTGGTGGGATCTACAGGACGTTCCACAGGACCGCACCTTCACTTCGAAGTGCGTAAAAACGGTGAATACATAAATCCAATGAATTACTTCTAGAAATATGATTGCAGCATAGAAAAACTATGAGTTTAAATATAAATCCGACTATTTTAAAACTACTAAATAATAGAGGCATTGTAGATGAAGAAGAAATTGCAGAATTCCTTTCCGACAGGCCTCAAAAAACCCATGACTCATCCCTGCTTGATGATATCGAGACAGGGGTGGATTTAATATTGTCAGAAATCGAAAGAGGAAGCAGAATATGCATATATGGCGATTATGACGCTGACGGCATAACCTCCACCTCTCTGATGCTCAGTATATTGGGACATCTTATGCCCAAGGAAAGGCTTGATTACTATATTCCATCGCGCTTTGAAGAAGGATATGGTCTCAATATGGAGGCGGTAAAGCATATTGCTGAAAGCGGGGCAGGCATGATTATTACTGTTGACTGCGGAAGTGTTTCGTCGGAAGAGGTGAAGTACGCCCAGGAGCTGGGTATGAAAATTGTTGTCACTGACCATCACAACATAACCGACAGGATGGCTGACTGTCCTCTTATAAATCCTAAGAAACCGGAAAGCCTTTATCCTTTTCGTGATTTGTCCGGCTGCGGTACAGCCTTTAAAATGGCTCAGGTCATACAGAAGAAGGCCGGACTGCCCAAAAGTGTGCTGACTGAGGTTCTGGATCTCGTAGCTATAGGTACCATCGGGGATATAATGCCTCTCGTGGACGAAAACAGAACCATGGTAAAATTCGGACTTAGGATGATAAACACCGGAAGGAGACCGGGACTGAGAAGGCTTATAGAAGGAGCGGGACTGAAGGTTGGAAATATCAATTCTGAGAGTGTCGGTTTTGTCATTGTGCCGCACCTGAATGCCAGCGGAAGAATTGAAGATGCATCCCAGGCGGTACGACTTCTGACTGCAGAGGAAGGGGACAGCTGCATAAGTGAGATAGTAGAGGACCTTCTTTATAAAAATCAGGAGAGAAAACGACTTCAGGCGGAAGCTTATAAGTCGTGCACAGCGGAGCTGGACAGAAGTCGGCTTGAAGATTTTCTGCTGATAGAATCCAGAGATACCCATGAAGGAATTGCAGGAATAGCCTGCGGACGCATAAAGGATGCATATTACAGACCCGCAGCAATTCTGACACCGACCGGAAGCAGCGGGGAGATGCTGAAAGGGACAGGCAGGAGTATTGAAGGAGTTAATCTTTATGAGCTTTTAAAACGCCATGAGGAACTTTTTGAAAAATTTGGAGGACATGCGGGAGCCTGCGGATTTACCATGAAAAAGGAAAATCTTGATACACTGAGGCGCGGTCTCCTCAGAGATATGGCAGAGATTGCAGCAGAGAACCCTGGAATCTTTGTGAGAAAGTATCCCGTAGACATGGAACTTGCCGCAGAGGAAATGACCATCGAACTGGCAGAGCAGCTGGAGCTGCTGGCACCATTCGGAAACGGCAACCCTAAGCCTCTTTTTATGCTAAGAGGTATTGCCATAGAGGATGTAAGGTTCATGGGCAGCGAAAATCAGCATGTCAGGTTTACTGCACGCAGTCGCCACGGGCGGGGAATTCAGTGCGTACTGTTCAGCCATGCTGCGGAATACGGGAAACTGTATTATGCCAGGAGGCTTTTTGATATCATCGGACATCTGGAATGTCAGATTTGGCAGGGGACTAAACGTCTGCAGTTTATGGTTGAGAAAATCGGATAGAGAAAATTGGGTTTGACTATATCTGGAAGCAGTGATATAATCGAATCAGATAGTTTAGCAATTTAATCGGCAAAATCGTATTATTTGTCGCCCATGATATACGGGGCTTTCTTGGGAGGAAAAGTTAATGGCATACGAATCAAAGTTTAAAAGAGATGATATTGATGAGTTGTTTGATGCGGTTCTGACTTTAGAGGACAGAGAAGACTGTTACAGGTTTTTTGAGGATATATGCACCATCAACGAAATACATGCAATCGCGCAGAGACTGCAGGTTGCTAAACTCCTTTCGGAGAAGAAGACTTACAGTGAAATCGAGTCCATTACAAAAGCATCAACGGCTACGATCAGCAGAATAAACAAATGCCTTGTCTATGGTGCGGATGGATACAAGAGAGTTCTGGAAAGACTTAAAGAGGATAAATAAACGTTTGTACCTGAAGAACGCCGCCGGCGTTCTTTGTTTTTTGTCGGGGAAAGGAATATTAAAGGAAAAATGAAATACAGAATTTTTGTGTGCGACCTTACAGGCGAAAGATGCGATCCCAAAGCGCTAAGCAGAGGACTGTGCGCTGAGGCAGTCAACGCATACTGTGCCATGGTAGGAATCAAGATGCCCATATCAGATGGTGAAACAGGCTTCAAACCGGAGAATTTCCTTGAAAGTGAGAACGGGAAGCCTTACCTTGAGGGAAATCCGGTGTATTTCAACGTTAGTCATTCGGGCCTGCTCTGGATGTGCATGGTGGGAGAAGCTCCATGCGGCATAGATATTCAGCAGGAAAAAGACTGCAGCTATGAAAAAATATCTGCACGTCATTTCAATGAGGCTGAGCAGCAATACATCGGACGTGAGGGGCTTTCGGGATTTTTCAGACTGTGGACAATGCGTGAAGCCTATGGCAAGTACACCGGACAGGGATTTTACGGAGAAATGCCGTCTTTTGTTGACGAGGACGGTCAGCCAGTGAAAGAGGCGGAAGGGGCTTTTATACGAGAAATCGAAATCGGCCCGGGAATTTACTGTTCCTGCTGCACAGGAGGAAAAGATGATGAAATCCAGTTTATCGGATAATAATATGGAAAAGGACAGACAGGTGGAAAAGGCCAGACAGTCTGCCTTGAGAAAGCTTGCTGCAAGGGAAAGAACAGAAAAGGAAATACTTGATTTTCTGCGGGAAGCAGGCTGCAGCGACGAGGAGGCTTCAGAGATTACTTCTGAGTTTAAGTCCTGGGGTTACATCGACGACGAAAAATATTGCCGCAGGTATTACGAGTACGCCAGAAGCAAAGGAAGAGCATCTGTGCGCATAGCTAGAGAACTGATGCAGAAGGGTATTTCCGCGGAAATGTGCAGACAGGTTCTGGAGGACTGCAGGGAAGAAGGCCCCGGTGACAGACAGTCGGCTCTGGAAGTAGGTATGAAGATGGCACAGGACCAGAGAGAACTGGGGAAACCTGTTGACCAGAAGTTTCTGGCAAGAGTCGGCAGAAGACTGGCCGGGCTCGGCTACGACAGCGGAACATGCTATTACGTCATGGACAGAGTTAAAGCCTCATCGCGTGAAAAAGAACGGGAAAGTGAGTGATAAGATGAGCGATCAGTTTCAGAGAACAAGAATGCTTATAGGGCAGAAGGGTATGAACAGACTGGCTGCAGCGCAGGTGCTGGTTTTCGGAGTAGGCGGCGTAGGAGGTTATGTATGTGAGGCTCTCTGCCGTGCAGGAGTAGGCAGGATAGATATAGTAGATAAGGATGTAGTTGATGTAACCAATATAAATCGTCAGATAATTGCCACTCATCAGACTGTGGGAAGACCCAAGGTTGAAGTGTGCCGTGAAAGGATGCTGTCCATAAACCCCGATGTGAAGGTGGATGCCCGGCAGTGCTTTTATCTGCCCGAAAGAGCATCTGACTTTGACTTCGGTGCCTATGATTATGTGGTGGATGCAGTAGACAATGTCACCGCCAAGATAGATATAATCTGCAATGCCAAAAAGGCGGGAGTTCCGGTGATATCATCAATGGGGACCGGCAATAAGCTGGATCCCTCCATGTTTAAAATCGCCGACATCGAGAAGACGAAGGTCTGCCCTCTGGCAAAAGTGGTGCGGAAGGAACTTCGTAAACGTAGTATTTCGGGGGTAAAGGTTCTTTACTCGGAAGAGGAACCGAGAAAGCCGGCAGATGAATGTAAGGATGAAGCTGGAGGAGGAACAGCAAAAAGAACGCCCGCAAGCATCAGCTTCGTGCCTTCTGCAGCAGGACTGATGATTGCAGGCCGTGTGGTTTTAGATATTCTTGAGATTTGACAGGTCGAGGGGGCTTAACAGCTCCCTTTCTATATAATCAAGCAGTTTGTCGGCATCATCAAAGATCCCGAATATATTCAGGCATGATGCTTTCATGAAGCCTTTGATGACTGTGGTTTCCAGAAGCTGTGCAAGAAGGTCGTAGTAACCGTTGACGTTGTATACGGCAATAGGCTTGTTAAGCTGTCCAAGCTGCTTAAGTGTGAGGATTTCAAAAAATTCTTCATAGGTACCGATGCCGCCCGGGGCCATGACAAAGGCATCAGCTCGTTCTTCCATGAGCTGTTTGCGCTCTCTCATGGTGTCGGTGAAAATGAATTGGCTGCAGTTCTTATAGAGTATGCCAGGCTTGTCGAAAAATCTCGGTGCAATACCGAGAGAATAGCCGCCGCAGGATGAAAGTCCTTCCACTGCAGCTCCCATGAGTCCCTGCGCACCGCCGCCGAACACCAGGCCGTGACCTCTGTCTGCTATGCGTCGTCCAAGGTGCCCGGCTGCATCGTAATATATCTGTTCAAGGTCGGTACTGCTGGCACCGTACATACAAATGTTCATATAATTTCCTCCCTTTTGCATTCAGTTTAACTGTTTAATTATAAAGAAGGATTGAAAAAGTGTCAACGAAGAAAAAAGTTTTGGCGGTTTTTGCTGCCGCATTGATAATATTCATATTATCTCCTTTATCACGTTATGTCCTGAGCCTTGGGGTAATGTCCGTATACAGCGGCATTCATGAAAGGAACAGTATAATGGCGGAAAAAGGAATTGAACTGGAGATACCGGGCGGAGGAGCAACATCTGAAAAAGACTGGTATCCTTTTGTCATGACCTTCAATCCGGGTTCGTCTTTTGGCAGGGCCGCAGGAGACAGCAGTCTTAAACTGACGATACTGTACAACTTCGGAGCCTTTGACCTGGCACGGGGCTGCAGCAGTCTTTATGATACGGAATCTGAATACTACAACAGCTTTTACGGGGCATATCTTGTGACCCATACTGACGGAGAATCAAGGGCTGAAGGCGGCACATCCTTTCCATTCGGCTTTGATGCAGAAGGCCACATAGTTCCCGAGCAGACTGCCATTGTGCCCAAATTTGATTTTCAGCATCTTGTGTTAGGAGACTTCGGCATTAAGACTTATGAACAGGTATTTGAATGGACTGCGGAAAACATAACTGACAATGTAAAATACCTTGGATATGATGGCTGGAGCAGGGTGGATGCTGAACTGATTGTAAATGGTGCTGCTCATAACAGAGATGGTTTCAGACAGTCCTATCTGCAGTACGGTTCCCCGGGATATGAGGTCGCTGAGGAAGATGAATTTGCGCCTGTTGCAATGAGAGGGAGAGTATACGGCAGATATTTTGAGGAATGTGATACAAGCGTATTTTTCTATATCCTTACGCCTCAGCAGGATACTCTTGAGCGATGTGACCGGGATATTTTATCAAAATCTCTTTTTTCAGTTGCAAGGCAGGGTGAAAAGTGATATAATCGACATATGACGGAAATAAACCGCAAACTACAATTACAGGACTGCAGAGAGAAAGGAGACGGAGACATGCCAAGACCTCAGAGAAGACGCAGAGTGTGCAGCGAGCCGGAATACAATGAATTTATTCCAATTGGCAGTGCAGGCAGCGATATTGTGATTCTGTCCACTGACGAATATGAGGCCATAAGGCTGGTGGACTTCGAAAAAAAGACCCACGAGCAGTGTGCTCTTCAGATGGATATCTCACGCACCACGGTGACGGAAATCTATGAGAAAGCCCGATTCAAGCTTGCTGACAGCATAGTTAACGGCAAACGGCTGATTATAGAGGGCGGAAGCTATCGCCTCTGCGGTGGTACTGCGGCAGGCTGCTGCGGAAGAGCATGTATAAACAGACTCCTTTCATCTGGGGAAACTGTTCTGAAAAAAAAGGGAGGACAGAACATTATGAGAATAGCAGTGACTTACGAAAACGGACAGATTTTTCAGCACTTCGGCCATACGGAGCAGTTTAAAGTATACGATGCCGAGGATGGAAAGATAACAGCTGAACATATTGTAGATACAAACGGAAGCGGTCACGGAGCCCTAGCGGGCTTCCTGGCGGGCAACCAGGTGGATGTGCTCATCTGCGGAGGCATAGGCGGCGGAGCACAGAACGCTCTGGCTGAGGCAGGAATCAGACTTTACGGAGGTGTATCAGGAAATGCAGATGATGCGGTAAAGGCCCTTCTGGAAGGTAACCTGGGATATGACCCTGATGTGCACTGCGACCACCACCAGCATGAGCACGGCGGCAGCCACCAGTGCGGCGGCCATGGCGAAGGTCATGTTTGCGGAAGCCACGGATGCGGCAAATAATAGAGTGAAAACAAAACAGCGGATGGGCTGACCGGCCTTCCGCTGTTTTTACGTCTTGAAACAGACGATGTTTAATTGTTCAGGTAATAGAGACACTTTTTCGTTGAATAAATTAGCAAATGATTTATTTTTTACAAGCAACTAAAAACAATTCCTAAAAGATCAAGTGTGCCAGAGGGCATACAATCAGTAAACTGATGATAGTTCTTTCAAGGAAAATCAGGAACAGCTCCCACAGCTTAACAGGAAGCTTGGAGCCCAGAATAAGGCCGCCTACTTCTGATAAGTAGATGAGCTGAGTTACCGATACAACCGCTACGATAAATCTTGTCATGGCGCTGGTAATGCTTTCTGCTGCGATGATTGACGGCGTAAACATATCGGTGAAGCCGACGATCATGGTTTTGGAAGCTTCTGCAGCTTCAGGAACCTGTAAGAGTTCCAGCAGCGGAAGGAACGGTTTACCGAGAATTTCGAAGATTGGTGTGTTGTTTGCCAGAAGAAGTGCCAGAGTTCCTATAGCCATAACAGTAGGCAGAACTCCGAACCACATTCCAACGGCATTTTTAAGTCCGTTTTCTATGAACTGTCCTACACCCTGATGTCCTGATACTCTGTCCATGGCAAGTGCCAGTCCGTACTCTCTGGAATTTTTGTATTCGGAAGGAATATCTTCAGGCATAGCCTTTCCTTCTACTACATAAGTATCCTTTTTGAGTGAAAGCGGCGGTATTCTCGGACAGATAACAGCGCAGGCAACTCCGATGAGGCAGATCATAAGATAATATAATCCGAAGTATTCCATCAGGTCAACCTGTGCCAGAACTACAATACTGAAGGTGATGGATACTGCAGAGAAGGTTGTTGCAATAACAGAGGCTTCTCTTGCGGAATAGTATCCTCCTTCATACTGATTGCACGTAAGCATAACGCCCAGAGTACCGTCTCCAATCCATGATGTGAAGCAGTCGACTGCCGCACGTCCGGGAATTTTAAAGAGTGGTCTCATAACTTTTGTAAGAAGGGCACCTACGAATTCAAGAAGACCGAAGTCAAGAAGCAGAGGAAGTAATAATCCAGCAATTGCAAAGATGATGACCAGAACAGTAAGCAGGTCGCCCAGTACGAAACCGCCGGCGCCGCCTTCAGTAATCATATGGATGAATCCGGTATCTTCATCTCCTGCATCAACTCCCAGATAGGTGAGCCAGATGAAAATCGCACCCAGATCTCTTACCACGACCCAGATAACTGAAGTTGAAAAGGTATCGTTAAGGATAGGATGCTCAGTTATGAATTTCGGTTTTGCAAGTGCTATTGTAGACAGAACAGCGGAAACTGTAACGATGATTACGCAAAGGAGCGGTAAAACGCTGCCGATTGCTCCACCGATAAAGTCTGCAAGGATTTTTACGCATATGGTCCAGCTGCCATCATATTTAACAGGTATCATAAACAAAATGATACCTATTATTGATGGAACGATAAACTTAACCATAAGCTTACTTCTATTTGGTTCCATTTTAAATATCTCCCTTCATTCGCCCTATTACCCGTACCCTACTATATTAGCACAATTATGTTTTTTAGCAAGGTCTTAACACAAAAAAACCTCAGAGCAAGGCGAAAAAGTGTGATTTTTACACATGTTTCACATAATAAAAAGAAAACTTTTGTGTTGTTACACAAAAGCCTTCTTTATATTCTTTGCATTTTTAATTGGATATATACCGGTTTAAACGGTTATTTCACCTGACAGAATCTTCTTGTAATCCTCGAGATTTTTCTTAAGCAGTTCAGGAGTGTTAAGTTCATAAGGGCATTTTTTTATACATGCTCCGCAGCCGACGCATTTTTCTATATCCATCATTGCCTGCTGCCATTCATCCGAGAGCCATGATGCAGAAGGTGAACGACGCACCATCAGTGACATACGGGCACAGTTGTTTATCTTTATTCCCTGAGGGCACGGCATACAGTAGCCGCAGCCACGGCAGAATTCTCCATCAAGTTCTTTCCTGTCTGCATCTATTACAGCCTGAAGCTCCTCGTTGAGTGCAGGAGGATTGTCCATATAGGAAAGCCATTGGTTTAGTTCTTCCATAGTCTGGATACCCCAGATAGGCAGCACGTTGTCAAACTGCGATATGAAGGCAAAAGCGGCACGGGAGTTGTTTATCAGGCCGCCTGCCAGACCTTTCATGGCGATAAAGCCCATGTTATGCTCACTGCACATTTTTACAAGATTAAGTTCTTTTTCTCCTGTAAGGTAGCTGAAAGGAAACTGCATGGTTTCGTAGAGTCCTGATTTAACACATTCCTCTGCCACGCCGATTTTATGGCAGGTTATGCCGATATGACGAACCATTCCCTGACGTTTGAAGTCCTCCATACATTCGTACATGCCGGTGCCGTCGCCGGGAGCAAAACACTGTCCTGCCATGTGGAACTGATAAATGTCCACGTAATCCGTCTTCAGATTTTTAAGTGATGTATCCATGTGACGTTTCATTTCCTCAGGTGTGGATGCGCCTGTCTTAGTGGCGATAAAAATCTTATCACGCACATCTGAAAGAGCAAGACCTATTTTTTCTTCGCTGTCCGAGTATGCTCTTGCTGTATCGAAGAAGGTCATGCCTCCATCATAGGCGGCGCGCAGTATTTCTGCGGCATCATCAAAGCTTCTTCTCTGTACCGGCAGTGCGCCGAAGGCATTCTGAGGAACGGTTATTCCTGTTTTGCCGAGTGTGATCATTTTCATAGTAAAAATGCCTCCTTTAAAATTCTATTTTTATCTGTTAAAACCATTTTTTCTTTTTAAACCAGAGTATCATCCCTGTGCATATAAGAATACTCAGGCCTATAATAGATGCGTATCCGTATTTCCAGGTCAGCTCCGGCATGTTGGTGAAGTTCATGCCATACCAGCCTACCAGCAGTGTCAGAGGCAGGAAAAGAGCTGTAATTACAGTGAAATATTTCATCAGCTGGTTTTGCTCGATGTCCACCTGGGCCTGATAGGCCTCACGCATCTGAGTCACGTAGTCCCTCAGGTTCATCACGGTGCTGCACAGCTTTTCCGCTCTGCTCTGAAGAATGGCGAAATGCCTTTTTGCATCGTGTGAAAGCAGTTTCTCATCGTCAATTTTAAGGTTCTCAAAGATGTCTGTGAGCTGTTCGTAATACCGCTTCCTCCTGATCAGTTCCTTACGGAAAAGAATTATCTTTTCCAGATAGCCTTTCATGTCTGTTCCTGAGATTGCCATATCCTCCGCATCGGTGATTTCGGCTTCAAGCCTGTCCAGATCGTCGATATCCTCTCTGAGAAGGGTGAGAAAAAATCTGTAGAGCGCATCGCTGCCGGTCTGCTGCATAGGAATAGCTCGGCTTACCATATCCAGAGTTCTCTGATCCTCACAGAAAAAGAAAACGTCATCTGTATCGCAGTAAGCCGTTATTTTGGAAAGGTCATTGTTGTCGCTGTACACGTCGTACCAGTCGAAGGCGAAAAGATAGTAGCCTTCAAAGCCTTCGAAGGTTTCCGTTCTGCCTTGACTAAGGTAGTCCAGTACGTGGGCGTCCATGAAGGGCGCAGCATCTCTGATGTTGTCTGTAAGAAGAGCTTTAATCATGGCGACTCCTTTCTTCCATCATATCAAGTGCCCGGTCTACAAGCATGCCGTACCTTGCCTCGTCTTCCATGAAGCTAATGCCGTGGCCGGCTCCAGGGAAGGTTTCAAATATTATATCTCCTTCGGCATTGCTTTCTCTGAATGAATCGTAGATTTTCCTGCTCATGGAGCATGGTACGAATCTGTCATCATCACCGTGAATAAGGAGAACAGGAACCTTGGCGTGACAGACTGCCTCTGCGGCATCAGCAGATTCAAGGTCGAAGTGTCCGTAAAGCCTTGCACCCAGTTTTACCAGAGGATACAGGAACTTCATTGGAAGTTTCATATCACAGCCCACCTTTATAATGATCTCCTTAGGGGATGAATAGGGGCAGTCAGCGATTATTCCGATAACATTATCAGGCAGATTCAGCTCAGCGGCCATGAGTACTGTGGTGGCTCCCATGGAAACACCGGAAATTACGATAGGGACATCATTGCCGAATCTGTCGCAGATGTAATTCACCCAGCTGAGACAGTCGAATCTTTCGTTGATGCCCATGGAAATGGTGTTTCCTTCGCTTTTGCCGTGAGCCCTCTGATCCACAACCAGTGTGTTGCAGCCCCTTTCCCGGGCCATCTTGTTGCCCCCGCAGAAATCACGGTATGCCCAGCCTTTATATCCGTGGAACTGTATGTGTACCGGCGCACCGTCCTTCACATGATAGTATCTGGCAGCCAGCTTCAGTCCGTCGAAAGAAGTCGTATATACCTGTTCAAAGGGTATGGCGCTCATTTCGTCGATGAGTGCAAGCATCTTATCTCTTCCGGACAGATACTGTTCCCCGTTGGGAAGCTTGATGGGTCCGTCTTTCTTCTTCGGTGCCGCATAAAAAATCCGGCGATAGCAGTAGTATGCAAGCATTTTGCCTTTCGCTCCCTCCTGAATCAGAGTTAAATCTTAAAATACTATTATAACACTTTGCCGGATTTTTTTCAAATGTATTGATTTATCGGCCATATTCCTAAGCCAATATTCTCCCGTCTGTTGAAACAGTCACAACTTGCCACGGAATGAACTTGCCGCTATGCTGCATAGCATTTCTGGCAGCCATTTCGATGCCGCCGCAGCAAGGAACTTCCATTCTCACCACAGTAACGCTCTTGATATCGTTATTGGCGATAATGGCGGTAAGCTTCTCTGAATAGTCTCCTTCGTCAAGCTTAGGGCAGCCGATGAGAACCACTCTGTTCTTAATGAAGTCGTTGTGGAAATTGCCGTAAGCATAGGCAGTGCAGTCTGCGGCGATAAGGAGATCGGCACCGCTGAAGTAAGGTGCGTTTACAGGGGCAAGCTTTATCTGCACCGGCCAGGTGGAAAGACGGCTTTCTATTGTCTGAGCCGGGGCGGCAGGGGATGCAGGTGAAGAATCATTCCTTTCATGATTGATGCTCTTTGCCTGAGAACCAGGACAGCCGCACGGCATGCCGCCGCCCAGCTCCTGCATCAGCTTTTTTTCCAGCTGGGCTCTTTTTACTGCCGCTTCGTCATAAGCCGGCGCCTCGCGCAGCTCAAAGGTGATGGCTCCTGTAGGACAGGCAGGGAGACAGTCTCCGAGACCGTCACAGTAATCTTCTCTCATAAGTTTTGCCACGCCGTCAACCATGGCGATGGCTCCTTCATGACATGCGGATGCACATGCACCGCACCCGTTACATTTTGATTCATCTATTTTTATTATTTTTCTTAACATTTAAGTTTCCTCCGTATAATTAAGAATGTGTTTATTTGACTTTTCTCCTGCATTATAATACAATCACGGGACAAAGTATGTTGTAAATACAACAAAATTGGAGGATTTTATGAAAAAGTATATAGATATTATTGGAAAGTACGCTTTGTTTGAAGGAATAGAGCGTGAGGATATTGCGGAAATGCTGAACAGCATGGAGGCAAGGGTAATCACAGCAGTAAAAAATCAGGTTATTTTTTCGGAAGGTGAACCGGCAAAATATATGGGACTGGTGCTTTCAGGGGGCGTGCGCATCATACGTGAGGATTACTACGGAAACAGAAGTATCGTGGCGGAAGTGGAGCCCGGTGAACTGTTTGCTGAGACAGTTGCGGCTGCAGGTGCAGAGAAGATGCCTGTCAGTGCTGCGGCGTCTTCCGACAGTGAGATAATGCTGATTGACTTCAGGCGGATGCTTTGCTTCGAGGAAAAGGAAATGAACAGCCTTCAGAGCAGACTCGCCAGCAATCTGCTCCGTGTTATGGCAGAAAAGAACATAATATTAAACAGAAAGATAGAAATCATATCATGCAGAACCACTCGTGAAAAGCTGATGGCATACCTTCTGGCGGAGGCTAAACGCAGAAACAGCAGTGAATTTGAAATACCATTCGACAGGCAGGAACTGGCGGACTATCTGGGAGTGGACAGAAGCGCCATGAGCGCGGAAATCGCCAGAATGCGCAGAGACGGCCTTATAGAGAGCAGCAAAAGCCGATTCAGGCTGCTCGGACACATGTAGCTTGTATGGGTTTTTTGTGAAGAAAAACCTCCTTTCTTGACTTGAAAGGGTTTTCCAAGTATAATGTAAAGGATGATAAGGAGGAATGACCAGTGAGGATATTGACTATGCTGACGGGACTTCTGTTCATTGGAGCAGGTGTTTTCCTAGTGGCAAATGAAGGAGTTACTTTTTTATCAGTTGCTTTTGTAGCAGGAGTAATGTTCGTAATTGCAGGCATTGTAGAATGCCTTTCATACAGCAGCTATAGAGGAGATAATGAAGAAAGATCATGGATTTTAAACGACGGAACGACCACCTTTGTTCTGGGCGTTCTTATTCTGCTGAATAAAATTTCGGCAGATGCTGTGGTTCCCATGATTCTGGGTCTCTGGGTACTCATTACAGGCATCAGAAATTTTGTACATGCCTGGGAGCACGTTGAGGACAGGGGAAATGCTTTTTACGACCATCTGATTATCGGGCTTCTTAATATAATATTTGGATTATACGTTTTCTTTGACAGTGAAATTTTCAACCTTGCGTCCATTACAATGATAGGACTTTGCATTATAGTGCAGGGAATCAACATAATTCATGTTGGAGCAACCATAAGAATTGTGAAGCCTAAGTTTATCAAGACCAAGGAAGAGATGCTTGAGGAGGCAGCGGCTAAATTCGAGGAGGCCCATGCAAACGCCAAGGAAGCTATTAAAGCGGCTAAAGCGGCGCAGGCTGAGCTGAAGTCTGTAGAGCGCACACCGAAGGAGCTTCTGGATCTTGCACTGGCACCGAAGCCGGGTACTGATACGGCCGCCGGTGAGAATGCAGAGACTGATAAGGACGAGGAAAAGCAGGATGAAAACTAGCTATGATATTGCAATAATAGGCAGTGGGGCTTCAGGGCTTGCAGCTGCCGTAACTGCCGGAAGAATGCCGGGCTTGTCAGTGGCGGTTTTTGAGAAGAAAGAGACTGCAGGCAAAAAGTTAAGTGCTTCAGGAAACGGCAGATGCAATATTTCCAACATAAGGTGCAGCCATTTGGAAGAAGTCATGGACTTTTTCGGAAGTGTGGGCATTGCGGTGCGAAAAGATGAGGAAGGCCGGCTCTATCCTTACGGGGAAGAAGCTGGTGAAGTAACCTCACTTCTGGTATCCTGCGCTCAGACCTGCGATGTTGAATTTTATTTTAATAGTGAAATTACAGGAATGGAAGCAGAGCCTCGGGGCGGCTTCCTTCTTTTCGTTGGCGCAAAAAAACACTGTGTTCATGCTCATACTGTGCTAATAGCAACAGGTGGCAAATCATATGCTTCAATGGGAACCACAGGTGACGGATACATCATGGCAAAAAAGCTGGGACACAGCGTGGGAAGTCTTGTGCCTGCACTGACAGCGGTAGAGGTCCGGGAGAATATAAGCGGACTGAAAGGTGTCAGAACAAAAGCCGAGGCGTCGCTTTATAAAAACGGTGAAATGATTTTCAGCGAAAGAGGAGAGGTCCAGTTCAGGTCGGACAGCCTTTCCGGGATATGTATAATGAACATGTCGAGACACATCAGGCGAGGAGCGGATTACGAAATAAAGATTAATCTTGCGGCAGATTTCAGCCGTGCTGAGCTGGAGTCAATATTGAAAAGCAAGCTGGCTGTAAATGGCTTGAATGCAACGGAAGCTCTGCGGACTCTGGTTAAAGGGCCGCTGATTCCTGCAGTGCTGTCGGAAGCAGCTATAGAGCCTGAGGAAAGCAGTCTGCAACTTGCCGCTGACTGTGTCAGACTGAAAAGACTGGCAGATGCAATTGACAGCATGAGCTTCAGCGTCAAGGGTCTTAAAGGCTGGAATGAGGCGCAGGTGACTTCGGGAGGCGTAGCCCTTGATGAAGTTGACAGCTTGACTATGGAGTCAAAGTTCGTGCCGGGATTGTTTTTAAGCGGAGAAGTGCTTGATTATGACGGCCCGTGCGGAGGCTACAATCTGCATCATGCATGGCTTTCCGGAATCCGTGCAGGAAAGGGAATGATACGTAAATGTACAGAATTCATCAGATAAAGCTTAAGCCCGGAGAATCACATGAGCGTCTTCCGGGAAAAATAATAAAAAGACTTGGTGCTGCAGCAAAGGGAAGTGCCGTGGATGAATGGGAAATTGTTAAGGAATCCATCGATGCCAGAGACAAGGCCAATATACGGATGGTTTATTCTGTAGATTTCACTTTGAAACCGGATCCGAGGCTGAAAGCAAATCCCCGTATAGGACTGGAGTCTGCGCCTGATATGAGTTACAGGGAAGCTGTGAGTGCTCCACATGCCGGCCGGTTTTCACATAGACCTGTAATAGTGGGGTTCGGTCCTGCAGGCATGTTTGCGGGACTCATTCTGGCTCGTGCAGGTTACAGACCTGTGATTCTGGAACGTGGTCAGGATGTGGATAGACGCACCGCTGCTGTGGAGCATTTCTGGGAAACCGGAGAGCTGGATACAGAGTCCAATGTTCAGTTTGGCGAAGGCGGAGCCGGGACATTCAGTGACGGCAAGCTGACGACAGGAATTAAGGACCCGCGCATAAGAAAGGTTCTGGAGGAACTGGCGGCTGCAGGGGGTCCGGAGGACATACTGTACAGACAGAAGCCCCATATAGGCACCGACGTGCTGCGAGATGTTGTAAAGGCCATAAGAAATGAAATTATAAAGCTGGGAGGAGAGGTCCGGTTCGGATGTCGTGTCAGCGATATAGTTATAGAAAAAGACGGTACCGGATACCGCCTCGCCGGGGCAGTACTGGAAAATCGCGGAGAACCGGGTCGTAGTGGAAAGAACTGTGAGAAAATAATGTGTGAGGCCGCGGTATTTGCTATAGGACACAGCTCGCGGGACACTTTCAGATGGCTTTGTGAAAAGGGCATAGACATGACTCAGAAGCCTTTTTCCATAGGAGTGAGGATAGAACATCCTCAGGAAATGATAGACATATCCCAGTATGGAGCTCCGGCGGCAGAACTGGGACTTCCTGTTGCTGATTACAAACTGAACTATCGCTGTGAAAACGGCAGAGGGGTCTATACGTTCTGTATGTGTCCCGGAGGCAAGGTGGTAGTGGCTTCATCTCAGGAAGGCGGCGTTGTAACCAACGGCATGAGCTATCATGACCGGGACAGCGGAACTGCCAACAGCGCTCTGCTTTGTGATGTGCGGGTCAGTGATTTTGAATCGGACCATGTGCTGGCGGGAGTAGATTTTCAGGAAAAATATGAGAAGCTTGCCTATATCAATGGAGGTGGCGGATACAAAGCACCGAAATGCACCTGGGGCCAGTTCAGGGACAAAGACTCCGACGCAGATGACGTTGAAAGATCTATACCTGACTTTGCGGCAGATGCTATAAGGGAAGCCATGCCGCACCTGGGACGCAAACTCAGAGGTTTTGACAGAGACGATGCGGTTATGACTGCAGTAGAGGCACGGAGTTCGTCACCGGTAAGGTTTGCCCGTGACAAAAATCTTACCGGAAGTATGAAGGGCGGAATTGTTCTTGAAGGCTTTTATCCCTGTGGAGAAGGCGCAGGATATGCCGGCGGCATCATGTCCGCCGCTGTTGACGGTATAAAGGCTGCGGAAGCTATAATAGAAAAATGGCTGCCTGCAGATAATTGTGAAGAATCAGAGTAAAACAAAAAGGACTGTCGCATTAACAGTTATTTTGAGTTAATGCCGCAGTCCCTTTTTTATGTATTGTTATTCGGCCAGACAGCTGCCCGTCATATCAGCCGGTGCCTGAAGTCCCATCAGACGGAGCAGCGTAGGTGCAATATCTGCAAGCTTTCCGGAACCATTCTCCGCGCTTTCAGTAAACCTGCACGGTTCATTTGCAATATGAACCAGAGGAACGGGATTGGTAGAGTGAGCAGTTACAACATTTCCTTCAGAATCAGACATATAGTCTGCATTGCCGTGGTCGGCTGTCAGGAGAATCTGCCCGTCTTTGTCAAGAACAGCTTTGACTATGCGGTCAACACAGACGTCAAGTGTCTCAACAGCCTTGATAGCTGCATCAAAAATTCCTGTATGTCCAACCATATCGGCGTTGGCAAAGTTAAGAATTATTACATCATACTTATCAGCTTCAATTTCTTTCAGAACCTGTTCAGTCACCTCCGGTGCACTCATCTCCGGCTTAAGATCATATGTGGCAACCTTCGGTGAAGGTATCAGAATACGATCTTCCAGAGGGTTGGGCTGCTCCACGCCTCCGTTGAAGAAGAATGTAACGTGTGCGTATTTTTCAGTTTCGGCAATACGCAGCTGACGGAGTCCAAGTGAAGAAAGATATTCTCCCAAAGTATTGTTAATGGTCTGGGGAGGAAAGGCTATGGCCACTCCCGGCATTTCAGCATCATACTGGGTCATGCAGATATATTTAATGTTTTGTGGCTTTTTCACGCGAGGGAAAGCATAGCTGTCGAAGTCCGGATCAACAAAGGCCCTTGTAATTTCTCTCGCTCTGTCAGGACGGAAGTTGCAGAAAATAATTGCGTCTCCATCCCCTACGGCAGCTTCGGTACAGCATATGGTCGGGATAATGAATTCATCGGTTTCACCGGCTTCATAGGCGACTCTGACTGCTGCACTGCCGGAATCGGCCCGGCGGCCATTGCCGAGAGTCAACGCATCATAAGCCTGCTGCAGCCTTTCCCAGCGTTTGTCCCTGTCCATGGCATAGTATCTGCCTGACACTATGCCCACCTGTCCGATTCCCTCCTTTTTCATGAATGCTTCCACATCACTTATGTATTCAATACCTGAAGTAGGAGGAACGTCCCGGCCGTCCATAAAACAGTGCAGAAAAACCTTTTTTACCCCTCGCTTTTTTGCAAGCAGGAGTGTGGCCTTGATGTGATCAAGATGGCTGTGCACGCCTCCGTCCGAAAGGAGACCGAAAACGTGGAGAGCAGGTTCTCTGACTTCTGAAGTTCCTCCTCCTGAGACGTGGTCTCCGATTTTACCCCCATTAAGAACATGGTCACATGCTGAGTTAAGAGCGGCGTTACCGTAAAATATACCATCGTCTATGGCTTTGGTGATTCTGGTAAGCTCCTGATAAACGATGCGTCCTGCACCGATGTTAAGATGCCCTACCTCAGAGTTTCCCATCTGGCCTTCAGGAAGGCCTACTGCAAGACCGCTGGCGTTCAGTTTAATGTTGGGATATTCAGCAAAAATGTGGTCGAGGACCGGGGTATCGGCCGCTTTTACTGCATTGCCCGCTTCAGATGGATTCAGACCATAACCGTCAAGAATCATCAGCATAGCGGGCTTATGTTTTATTTCAGTCATAATGAGTACCTCATATCGCTTAAAATGTAATTTATGGTGTAATTAGAAAATCTATTAAATTATACTCTACACCGCTGAGCGTGTCAAACAGAGGAAGGCAAAAATCCTTGAATTAATTCCATAAATTATTTATAATGTAATTATAATACAAACAAATAGCGGGAAGATTTTTTGCTAAGAGGAGGAGTATATGGACTATATATGCGGAAACAGCAATCTGCCTTCACGGGCAGCAGAATTTCTGCTTCAGATGTTTTTTCCTTTTTCAACATATTGCCTTTGCTGCGGAAAGCCTGTAGACAGTACAAGAAGCTACAGTATATGCGATCATTGTATCCGGCACATAACATGGGGAAATATCCGCATAGACCTGGAAGCCGAAAGCCGCCGCCTGGGCCGCCCGGCCCGCCTCGATTCTGCCGTCGCCTGCGTCAGGTACGGACTTTATGAACGCAGGCTGATTTTTGACCTGAAGTATGACGGCAGGACCTATGCAGCGCGGGCCATGGGCCATATAATGGCCGACCGCCTGGCTGCCGGAGATAAGGAAGACGCCGGCGGCTTCGATTATATAGTCCCGGTGCCGGTGCACCGGGACAAAGAAAAGGCTCGCGGCTTTAATCAGGCTGAGAAGATGGCACGGCACCTTTCGCGGCGTATCGGGGTGCCGGTGCTGCCGCGAGCCATCATAAGGAACCGGAACACGGCAGCTCAGCGGAGCCTTTCGGCAGAGGACAGATACTTTAACCTGGAAGGAGCCTTTTCTATAAACGACAAGGACAAGGGCCGGATTGCAGGAAGCCGAATTCTTCTTCTGGATGACGTGTATACCACCGGCGCTACCGCTCACCAATGCGGCGGAGTGCTTAAGGATGCAGGTGCAGCAAGAGTAGACTTTATAGCTTTTGCAACAGGAAACGATTTCGCTTCGGGATTTTTTGCGGTCAGAGATTAAATTTTTAAAAAGTAAACCTAAAATCACACAAATCATTGATAAATTATTTTTTTGGTCTACTTTTTAAAGATGGTCTGAAGACGAGCCGTAGTTTGATAGTTAAAAAGTAGACCTGACAATACCGGAAACCGTTGTAAATAATATTTAAAGGTTTACGTTTCTAAAAAAATTGCAGCTCTGGCAGAATTTGCTGATAGAAAAGTAAACCTGCTGTACCTGTAAACCATTGAAAATAAGAAAACAAGGGTTACATTTGGGTAAAAAGGCCGTTAAAGGATTTTTCAGTCCAGAAGTTCCAGAAGTTCTAGCAGTGCGGCACTGCCATCGCGCCCATACCTTCTGCAGCCGCAAATTGCCACTTGCCAATTGGTCTCAAACCGTATAAAATATAACTGCTGTCCGGGTCTGTGGTTGAAAATCCAGGCCAGGTGCGGGCAAAAGGATCCACGTAAGCTGCAGAGCAGGAAGCCGCAGTGATCATGGCGTACCTTAGAAGTAAGTCCTCCGAAAATCGGGTAAAGGCAAGTGTGGGGGCAAAGACCAGGTCAGCCGGGCAGCAGATAAATATTTTTGTGCTTTTCATTAAATTTCTATAGGAATTTCACACAACATATGGTATAATGGTCTCAACAAACCAAGATAGTCTGTGCTTTCATAGCATAGGCGAGAGGAGGTCATCATATGAAGATTATCGTAACAGGCAAGAATATCGCTATCAGTGATAAGATTCAGGACGCAATTGACAAAAAGTTCGAGAAACTGGGAAAGTATTTTGCTGATGACATTCAGGCTAAAGTTTTAATCCACCCGGAGAAGGCTAAGGTTAAGGTTGAGGCTACGATAGTCACTAAAGGAACAATTTTCAGAGCAGAGGACGTTGCTCAGGACGTATTTGACTGTATTGACACAGTTGCAGATAAGCTGCTTACACAGATGTCCAAGTACAAGGGTAAGCTGATGAAGAGACATAAAGGCAAAGAGTCAATCAAGTTTGAAATGATTCCTGAAGCTCCGGCAGCTGAAGAAACAAGAGTTGTTAAGACTAAGAAGTTCCAGCTTATGCCTATGACTGTAGATGATGCTATTCTGCAGATGGAGATGCTCCAGCATAATTTCTTCGTATTTCTTGATACAGAAACAGATAGCGTAAACGTAGTATACAAGAGAAACGACGACGATTACGGTCTGTTGGAGACAGAACACTAATCTGCTGGTGCGTGTCAGATACATAGACATAAATAAAAAACTGAATATTATTAAAAACTGATTTAACAGTAAGGCAGTCTCTTCATGGGGCTGCCTTTTTAATGCAGAAGACTTTGCATATCAAAAAAGTCAAGAATTTTGCCTTATAGCGTAAAACTGAAACAACAGGTTTATTTAACTCATTGTTGAAACAGGATAACTTATAGGAGGACGCAATAAGTTCTGAGGAGGTTACTTCAATGAGTGAAAAACTTAGACAACTGGATTTACATGAGATGGGGAAAAGAATAAGAGAAAGACGTGAAAGCCTCAATATGAATCGTGAGAGTCTGGCTGAGCAGCTCGAGGTTTCGCCGCAGTTCATTGCTGACATCGAGTACGGAAACAAAGGAATTTCAATAAGAAGGCTGTACATACTGTGTCAGGTTCTGGATGTTTCCGCAGATTATGTCCTCGCCGGAGAACGCGAAAATGAGGAAGACAAAGAGGATCTTATGAGAGCGCGGGAAAAGGTGATGGGAATTCTGTGCAAGTGCGATGCCAGACAGCTTGACGGAATAGAAAAGATTGCTTCAATATACGCTGACGGCGTGAAAATGAAGTGATTGAAAAAATAACAAACATGATTAATTTTGTACGCTTAGAAAATTGACAAAATGCCCAGTTCATTTTATAATTGCATACAGTAAAAAAAAAGAGGTACTGCTATCATGTTTTTAAAAAAAATTGCAAAAAAAGCTAAAGCGGCAATTGTTGCAAGGGAATTTCATTCCGGAATTTCTAAATTCCTGATTGTTAATGCATATAAGCTGTCATTATCTGTGCTTGGTCTTATGAAAAAAAGGCGGGAAGATGCCTATAAGATCATCGAGGAAAGCATTCCTGCCGAAAAATTTTCCAACAAGAAATATGTAAAAAAACTGTATAACGATATACTTTTCTCCCGATTTATGTACGGCATAGCGGTCAGGGAGTATTTTGTGTATGATTTTGAAAAACTGTCTCATGAGGGACGTAAGATTTTCGTTACGAGAAGTAACAAGTACCCGTATTACAGGACTCTCAATGATCAGAATTACACACCTTACTTCAATATGAAGACTGAAACTTACCGTAAGTTTAAACCGTTCTACGGCCGTGAGGTCCTGTGTATATACGATAAGGACGACTATCCGGCATTTCTTGAGTTTATAGAACGTCACCCTAAATTCATATACAAACCTGCCGATGATTACGGCGGACATGGAGTTGAAATATATGACTCACGGGATTATGAATCCAAAGAGGACCTCTTTGAGCTGATCATTTTCAACGGTTTCTGTGTAGTTGAGGAACTGATAGTCCAGGCTGATGCCATTGCGAGACTTCACCCTCAGTCGGTAAATACAATGCGTGTGGTTGCATATCTCTCACCAAGCGGGAAAACCGAGATTCAGTGGTGTTTCCTGAGAATGGGCATGGGAGATAATCATACCGACAACATGAGTTCCGGAGGTCTGGCAGCCATGGTGGACCCGGAGACAGGAATAATATACACAACCGGACGTGACTGGAAAGGTGATGTGCACATTTTCCATCCGGATACAGGCATACAGCTTGTAGGTTTCCAGATACCTGAATGGGATAATCTCCGCAAGCTGGTTTGTGAACTGTCAAATGTACTGCCTCAGGTAAGGCTTGTAGGCTGGGATCTGTCCTATACAGACAAAGGCTGGGTGTTTGTAGAAGGTAATGCGAGACCGCAGTGTGTATCCGCACAGATTACAGAATATAACGGGAAGCTTTTCCTGTATGAAAATATGCTGAAAGATTACCTTAAATATTCAAAATAACCTTTTTAGATTGTGAGGAAAAATAATGAGCAAAGACTATTCTGTTGGATTTACCGGTGATTTGTCTTTCAGCGGTTATTTCGACGGCGAATTTCAAAATAAAGACCTGATTGCACCTGAGATAAAAGAATTCTTTAAAGGTGCTGATAATACTGTAATTAATTATGAAAGCCCTGTTACCCCATGTCGCCAGACAGGTAAGAGAAGACTTGCCCATCGGAGCGATTACGGAGCTATGGAATTTGTGAAGGAAAATATTCATAATCCTATAGTCTCCTTCGCTAATAATCACCTTATGGATTTTTCATCCATCGGAGTTATAGACAGCGTTGAAAGTGCAGAAGCTGCCGGAATTCCCTTTGTCGGAGCAGGAAGATCTTTACAAGAGGCGTCCAAATGCCTGATTATCGGCAATGACAACATTAAGATCGGAATTATTGCTATTCAGTATAAAGAATATAAAATCCGTAACGGAAGATACGCAGGACCGTTTTCTGAAGAGCAGGACAGCATTTTAAAGAAAAGGATAGACGAGGTAAGAAAGCAGGTGGACTGGCTTGTGCTGGTATACCACGGCGGAGATGAATTCCTTTATGCGCCTATGCCGTATATTCGCAGCCTACTTAAGAAATATCTGGACTGGGGATGTGATGTGATTGTGGCTCACCATCCTCATGTCGTTCAGGGATATGAGTATTTTGGAAAGAAAGCTATATTCTACTCGCTGGGCAATTTTATCTTTGATACCGACTATCAGAGAACCCAGGAGGGCACTGACAAGGGAGTAATCCTTAAATTGAATTTCTCCAAGGAGACTTTTTCATTTGAAAAGATGAATATCGTTATTGACAGGGAAACTATGACTGTGAAGCCGGGAAAAGAGGATCCGCATTTCTGTGATATCACTCATATGAATTACGGACAGCTTTGGAAAACGGAAGCACTCCGCAAGGAACAGGTAAAGAAAAAAGCCAAGGCGCTGAAAGCTTTGGAAATCTCCCAGAGAAAAGAAAGAGCCGTAGATGAATATATAGAATATCTTCAGCTTAAAAATAAGATAGAGCTACAGTTCTCCGGCAAAAGTGAGGATATAGATTCAGCGTCAGCTGATAACGATGAGCTGAGGAAAGAACTGAAAAAAATAGTAGCTGAAAATGACCTTAATTATGCCAACGAGATAGCAGATTTTATGGCCGACAGCGATGAGGAATCTTTTGACGACACATCAGAGCCTAAAAAGAAAGGTGAAAGCGGACTTATCACCTTTATGAAAAAAGTATATAAAAGGCTTGTGGTTAACAGAAAAACCAATTACAGACAGATAGTTGTCATATTAGGCGGCAAATGGGCAAAATTGTTTTATAAAAACAAGCATATGTTCCAATAGCTGAAAGTTCTGAATGAAGCAGTTTATTTTCCATTAAGATAATCCTTTAATTTTTCAAGAGCCCGTTTTTCGATGCGGGACACATATGAACGGCTGATGCCAAGGCGCTCGGCAATCTCACGCTGAGGTCTGGCATCTTCTCCGTCCAGTCCGTAACGTGCAATAATCACCGTCTTTTCCCTTGGAGTAAGGGTGGAGTTTATGGCATCATGAAGCTTACCCACCTGAATCTTCAAGTTGATTGAATCTACAATTTCATCCGTATCTGTGCCCAGGATGTCGTTGAAGCTGATTTCGTTGCCGTCTTTATCGGTGCCGATAGGAAGGCTGAGAGAGACTTCCTGTTTGATTCTCCTGGATGCGCGTATACTCATAAGAATTTCGTTTTCAATGCACTTGGCGGCATAAGTGGCCAGCCTGGTGGATTTTTTGCTTGTATATGTATTCACGGCTTTTATGAGACCGATGGTCCCTATAGATATAAGGTCGTCCTGGGTGGTCATGGGGCCGGCATATTTTTTTGCTATATGTGCTACCAGTCTGAGATTTCTTTCGATAAGCGTAAGTCGTGCGGCCGGATCATTTTCCTCAAGTAATTTGACGTAGTATTGCTCTTCTGCTTCAGTCAGTGGATTAGGAAAGGAACTGCTCATATATGTAAACCCCCTCTTTCGTTCTTTACTATATGCGAAAAAAGGGGCTTCAGTGCTTGACTGATGCTAAAAGTGCCAGTACCTATTTTGTACTGATTAAAGCTACTTTACTTCGAATGATAAGCAGTCTGTACACTGCTCCTGAGTAGGATTAGCCTCATGAGTTCCCACTGTGATAGCATCCAGTGAGCAGAGGTTCTTTGAATTTTCGTGATATCTGCACTGGTTCACTGTGCACCTGATTGTCTGGTTTGCACCACTGTTCATAACTTAGCCCTCCTGATGTCTAAACTTGAACGCAGAATTATTTCTCTCACGTCCCTATCTATTTTGACCGAAACTTCACAAAATAATGCGTCCATTCATCTTGTACTTGTATCAAAAAAATGTTATAATCTCTAAATAGTATTTTATTTTGATAAAATGGGATAGTTGTGTGGATTTCCGATTTGCTTTCGCCGGTTTTTGTATGAATTATTCATCTGACAAACCATAGAAAGTGAGGAAAATTTTATGAAAATCAAAGCATTGCCCCCAAGTGAGAGACCTGTAGAGAAGACAATAGTCAAAGGCGCAGATGCCCTTTCCAATTCGGAACTTCTGGCAATTCTTCTGGGTTCCGGTACACGGGAAAAGTCAGCTATCAGTCTTGCGGAGGATGTCCTGTCAGGAAACGGAGGCGGGATTTCCTGCCTGGCAGAGAGTTCTGTGCAGGAACTGATGTCCATAAACGGTATCGGACGGTCAAAGGCGGCCAGAATAGTGGCTGCTGTGGAACTTGGAAAGAGAATTTCCACGGAGCCCAGAACCAAACGTATTGGAGTGGAGAGTTCGGCAGATATTGCGGGCATGTTTGTTGAAGATATGCGCTATGAGAAGCGTGAGATTTTCAAGGCG
The DNA here is from genome assembly GCA_964619875.1 of uncultured Oscillospiraceae bacterium. GTDB lineage: Bacteria > Bacillota > Clostridia > Peptostreptococcales > Anaerovoracaceae > SUG1106. The sequence goes on along the minus strand of CAZUFU010000003.1, from coordinate 16,367 downwards.
CTGCTGCTTAATCCCCGGGGAGAGATCATATCCATAGAGACCGTATCCATCGGAGAACTGACGAGCACACTGGTTCATCCCAGAGAGGTGTTCAGCCAGGCTGTCAGAAGGAGTGCCGCAGGAATAGTCTTCGTGCATAATCACCCCAGCGGGAACCCGGAGCCAAGTGAAGAGGACATCAGAACCACAGAGAGACTTATTGCATGCGGAAAGCTTCTGGGAATAGTGGTCATAGATCACATAGTAATCGGAGACGGCCAGTACTGCAGTATGAAGAGTATGGGTCTCATGGAGGAAGTCGGCAGCTAAACCTTGAACCGGATAAAAATCAGAACAAAAAAAGGCGGAGGTATTAAAATGTGCAGTTTATTTAAAGCTAAGGATATGGGAATTGATCTCGGTACAGCAAACACCCTGATTTATGTAAAAGACAGTGGAATCATTCTTAATGAGCCGTCTGTCATTGCAGTGGAAAACCGCGGAGGCAAGACTCTTGCAGTGGGCCTGAGAGCCAAGGAGATGTTGGGAAAGGCACCTCAGAGCATTTCTGTGGTAAGACCCCTTCAGGACGGAGTGATTTCTGATTTCGACAGGACTGCTGATATGCTCAAGAGCTTTATCGAAACTGCCCTGAAGGCAAAAAAAATCAGAAACTTCAGAGTGGTAGTCGGAGTGCCAAGCGGAGTAACAGAGGTTGAAAAGAGAGCTGTAAGCGAAGTGGTAAGACAGCTGGGAGCCACGGAGGTTTTCATTCTGGAGGAACCTATGGCTGCTGCAATCGGAGCAGGCATGGATGTTGACGGAACCACAGGCTGTATGATTGCCGACATAGGGGGAGGCACCACTGACATAGCTATAATTGCACTGGGAGGTATCGTATGCAGTACCTCCATCAGACATGCCGGGGATAAGATAAACGACGCTATAATTCAGTATATGAGAAAGAGACATGCACTGCTTATCGGTGAACGCACTGCAGAGGCTCTTAAGGTTAATATCGGCTGCGCATGCATGGATGTGGACGAGCAGGGAAATGAAATCATAGAAACAATGAATGCCAGAGGAAGAGATATAATTTCCGGTCTTCCTAAGACTCTGGAGGTTACCAATAAGGATATGATGATAGCTCTTCAGGAATCCATGGATATAATAGTTGACGGAGTTAAGGGAACCATCGAAAAGGCACCGCCTGAAATTGCAGCTGATATTGCCGACAGAGGAATGGTGCTTTCCGGAGGCGGCGGCATGATACATAACCTTGATAAACTTATCAAGAAGAGAACAGGCATGGAGGTTGCCATTGCAGAGAACGCCTTTGAGGCTGTCGCTCTGGGAGCAGGAAAGAGCCTGGAGAATATAGAGAAACTTAAAATCTATGCTCAGAACGGCAGGAAGAGATAGGAGTCTTATTTATGCGCTGGATAAGAGAACACAAGTTAATATCTGCTATTGTTGTCATACTGCTTGCGCTGGTGATAATATTTGTGGTGTCGGCAGTTACTGCAGGAAGCGGAAACGGGGCGACAGGCGTGCTTAACAAAGGGGTATCGGTCGTTTCCGGAGGCTTTTCTTCAGTAGTTAAGACTATTAAGGACAACGTGACAGGTATTTTTTCTTATAAAGCTTTGCAGGATGAAATTGACAGCCTCAAGGAAGAAAATGATCAGCTCAGAAAAGAACTGGCGGAGACGCGCCTTGACAGAGAAGATCTGGAACAGCTGAAGGAACTCAGTCAGGTGCTCAATTTTGAGTACACTGAAAAAGATTTCGATATGGTAACTGCAGATATTACAGCGATGGACGGGGCCAGCTGGACAGACAATTTTACCATCAACAGAGGAACAGAATCCGGAATCAAAGCAGGGGATGCGGTGGTAAACGGAATGGGCCTTGTGGGCAGAGTCTTTGAAACGGGGGACGGATGGTCAAAGGTTGTCTCTCTCGTGGACGAGGAAAGCAGCGTAAGCTTTAAGCTTGTGCGCGACAGGAAACAGCTTGGCATAGCTTCAGGCGATAAATCCGGGGGAATATCAGGCTACATGATGGATGCCGATTCCACGGTTTCTCAGGGTGATATAATAGTGACCAGCGGTCTGGGAACATACCCTGCAGGTCTGGTAATAGGAAACGTTAAGACGGTGGTTTATAACAGCAATACACTTCTTAAGGAAATAACTGTTGAGCCGGCGGCAAATTTTAAAGGACTTGAAAAGGTTGCGGTGATAAAATGAAGTACTGGAAAGCGGCCATATTATTTACGATAGCCTTTCTGATACAGGCATCACTGCTGAACCTTGTGAGCATAGGAGGCGTTACGCCTAATCTGCTGCTGTGCCTAGTGATAGTATTTTCTTTCCTCTATGAGGATGAATTGTACGGAATATTATTCGGTGCAGTGTTCGGCGTTGCCTACGATATCTGTTTCAGTTCAGTTACGGGTCATACTGCTATTGCACTGGTCCTTACGGCACTGATGATACTCATAGTCAGAGAATATGCCAATATAGAGAACATCATAAACCTATGGCTCGTATCAGCCATATCTCTGTTGCTTTACTACTTTGTCGAATGGGGACTTCTCCATCTGGCAGGTAATCCGCTGGGAATTGTTCCTATGCTGAAGCTTCTTCCGTGGACAGGACTGTATTCCATTGCTGTAATAACAGGCATTTATCTCGTTTTAATAAGAAAGGTGATACGACATCGTAAAGACAGGTATTTCAGATGAGTAAAAAGATTCTTCAGTCCAGATATTATCAGCTTATAGCACTTGTTGCAATCCTTATGCTGGCACTCTGCATAAGGCTTTTTGTGCTGACCGTAGTTCAGGAAGATAAATGGGCTGAAGCTGCCGTAAATCAGAATACCAAGGAAGTGGTTACCTCTGCTCCAAGAGGTGAGATTCTGGACAGGTACGGCAGAGTGCTGGCAACCAACAAGCAGATCTTTACCGTCACATTTAATGTGAGCGGCATGAGTACTGATGAAATAAATAAATCCGCATACGTTCTGGTAAAGCTGCTTGAAAAGAACGGCGATGAATATGTGGACAATTTTCCTATAGTCATTACAAAAAGCGGTAAATTCAGATATACCTACGACCAGAATAAGACAAAATGGCTTGAAAGCATAGGACTGAGCTCAGATGCAACAGCAGAAGAGGCTTTTAACAAGCTCCGTATGGATTACGAAATCGACCCTGATCTGGACAGACGTGATGCTATGGAAGTCCTTCAGGAGACTTACGGTGTTTGGCCGCCCATTTCTGCCAGAAGCATGACCTTTACCTACGACTCCCGCAAGAAAGCATTTCTGGAAAAATATGGTCTGGAAACAGATCTGAGTGCAGAAGAGGCATTTAACGCTCTAAGAGAAAAGTACAGCCTTGACGAGCCCTTCTATGAAGGAGAAAAGGTTCTTTCAGACAAGCAGGTGAGGAAAATTTTCTGCATAAGAGAGGAAATAAAAAATGTTGGCTACAACAAGTACCGTTCCAGCACTATCGCAAGCGATGTAAGTGATGAAACTGTTGCTTATATTGAGGAAATGGGTAACATGCTGCCGGGCGTGGAGATAGCATCAGAAACGGTGAGAGTATATCCTGAAGGCAGGCTGCTTTCTCATGTGCTTGGCTATATGGGCAGCATTTCAGACGGACAGTACGATGAATATGTTAATAACAGGGGTTACAACGCTGATGACCTGATAGGCAAGGAGGGACTTGAAGCCTCCATGGAGTCAACCCTTAAAGGAACTGACGGTGTAAAGACCATCCTGGTAAACAGTGGCGGTGATTATATAGAAACATTAGGTGAAACAGAACCTGTGGCAGGTAAAAACGTATATCTGACCATCGACGCGGATCTGCAGAAGATAGCGGAGGATGCTCTGGAGAGAGCTGTAAAAGCCACCGCTTCAGGCAGCGTTTTTGAAAGCAAATACGGCAATATGAAGCTGATGAAGTATGAAAAGTGTGCTTCGGGAGCGGCTGTCGCCCTCGACGTTGAGACGGGAGATGTGCTTGCCATGGCCAGCTATCCCGATTACGACCCTAATATATTTGCAGAGGGAATTTCCACCAAGGCATGGGCATCGGTCCAGAGCACCAATCCGCGGGATTCTCTGGCTCCTACGCCGTTATACAATAATGCAACAAGAACTTCTGTACAGCCTGGTTCCACTTTTAAACCAATTACGGCTGTAGCAGCCCTCCAGGCGGGCCTGGACCCTGACAGAAGAATTTATGACAAAGGATACATCAAAATGGGCGGAAGAACCTTCGGATGCAGCGTGTGGAACAACTACCGGGGGAGCCACGGTTATGAGACTCTTGTGACAGGAATACAGAATTCCTGCAACTTCTACTTCTACTGCATAGCCACAGGTAGGGACTGGAACAATATGTCTTCCCTAGGTTATGAAGATAAAATATCAGTAGAAAAGATAATGAAGGTTGCTTCTGAATTCGGTCTGGGAGAAAAGACAGGTATAGAACTTTATGAGTCAGTAACTCCGCTGGCATCCAAGGAAAGAAAACTTCAGGGAATGAAACAGTCTCTATGGAGTCACCTCTATTACAACAGTGAGAAGTACTGGCCGTCATCCACCATAAAGGATGATGAAAAGCTCAGAGAAGAAATCAGCACCATTACAAGCTGGACGGAAGAGAACCCTGACAGAGGTACTATCATAAAGAGAATACAGGAGCAGACCACTGTGAAAAAATCTAAGGTGGAAACTTTGACAGATGTCTGCAAATATTCATATTTCAATCAGGCCGAGTGGACTATAGGTGATGAGTTCAACATCGCCATCGGTCAGGGCGATAACGCTTATACACCGCTTCAGATGGCCAATTATGTGGCAACTCTGGGCAATGACGGCAAGAGAAACCAGGTCAGCATTATCAAGGGTATAGAAGGCGAAGGTCTGAACCAGAAAGAAAAGGCTTATCAGATAGATGTTGAAAAAAGTGATCTTGACAAAGTACTGGAAGGAATGAGACTGGTAACAAAGAGAGGTACTCTGGCCAGCTGCTTCTCACGATTCCCCGTTGACGTGGCCGGCAAAACCGGTACTGCCGAAAGATCAGGATATATCAATCCAAAGGACGAGGTGGCATACGTGAAGGAGCATCTTGCAGCTATAGCTCCGGGAGTTTCCTGGTCGGATGTTCAGAAGACCATGACTAAGATGATGAAGGCGGATCCGCAGAAGTATCCTACAGAAAATGATGCAGTGGACGAGGCTCTCATCACTGCAAGCGGAAAAAAGGTGACTTACTCGGATATCAATAAGTATAAGGATACTTATGACCACTTTGCATGGACCATAACTCTGGCACCTGCAGACAACCCTAAGATTGCGGTTGTAGTCCTTCTCATACAGGGAGGTACTTCATATAACGCTGCCCCTGTGGCCAGAGAAATAATCGGAGAATATCTGGGCGTAAACGCTGAAAGCGAAAGCAATGAGCTGGACTTTTCCACAAAGATGAATTAGTGCATCGCATTATTTAAGAAACAGTTAGTGACAAAGGAGACTGCTATGGGAACTTTAGGTAAAACCATCGTAATAGCATCCGGCAAGGGAGGCACCGGAAAGACCATGTTTTCCGCCAATCTGGGGGCCACTATGGCAAGAAGGGGACGGAGAACAGTTCTGGTGGATATGGATACAGGATTGAGGAATCTGGATTTGTATCTGGGGCTGGAGAATAATGTGGTTTACGATGTGAGCGATGTACTTAACGGAGTGTGCCGTATCAAGCAGGCTCTTGTAAAGGATAAAAGCTTTCCCGGACTTTTCTTCATGGCTGCTTCACCTAAACCGGATGATGGTGAGATAACACCTCTCCATGTGAAGGTTTTATGCGATAAGCTTAAACAGATATTCGATTATGTGATAATAGATGCGCCTGCGGGACTTGACGATGGTCTTGCAATCGCCCTTGGAGGTGCAGATGAGGTTGTAATGGTCATTACGCCGGAGTATTCATCCATGAGGGACTGCGAAGCAGTAACTATGGCTCTGAAGGAGTACGGAATCGGTTTCGTCCATTATGTACTTAACAAGGTCAATACCAGACTTATGAAGGCGGGGCTGGCACCATCCCTTAAGGAATTTCCAAGAAATATTACAGACAGAATAATAGGTCTTATTCAGGAGGACGAGAACATTCACATTTCAACTAATATGGGAGTGCCTATCGTCTTTATGGAGGATACATATATAGCGAAGAATTTTGATAAGATTGCAAACAGAATAGAGGCTCTTTAGCGAAGATAAAAAAGAACTGCATGATTTTCCGATGTACCGGGTTTCATGCAGTTTTGTTTTTAGAAATTAATAGCCTTGCTGTTTATGCCTACGTTGATGATGACCCCTACTGAAATCATGCTGGCGATAACTGATGTACCGCCTCCCGAAAGAAACGGAAGAGTAATACCGGTTACGGGCATCATTCCCATGGTCATTGCTATGTTTTCAAAAGCCTGGAACAGGAACATTGCCGTGAAGCCAACTACGATGAGAGCTCCGTACAGGTCAACGGAGTCGCGTATTATTCTGGTGAATCTGGTCATAAGAAATGCATAAATAAGAATGACTCCGGCACCGCCGATGAAGCCAAGTTCCTCCACGACTACAGAGAAAATAAAGTCTGATTGCTGGACCGGTATAAAGTCCAGACCCTTCTGGGTGCCGTGAAAGAGCCCCTTTCCGAAGAAACCTCCCGAACCAATGGCCACCTTGGACTGCCACACCTGATAATTGCCCGAAAGACTAAGGTTTTCGGGATGCAGGAAGGCTTCTATTCGCTCTTTCTGATAGTTGTCAAGAAATCTGTATACGACAGGTATGGCTGCCAGCGTAATTAGCGCTGACTTGATAAAAATCTTGTAGTCTATACCGGCAAAGAAAACCATAAAAATCCACATGACGATGTAAACCAGGGCGCTTCCCAAGTCTTCCTTCAAAACCACAAGAATTATGGGAACAGCCACAAGTCCTGCCTTTACTACGCCAATAAGCTTCGTCATATCATCTCTGTGTTCCGACAGGTACCCTGCCATTATAAGCACGAAAAGGATTTTTACAAATTCCGACGGCTGAAGAGTGGTAAAACCAAGATTAATCCAGGCCCGTGAGCCGTACTGCTCTTTCCCCAGCCCCGGCACATATACCAGAAGCAGCAGTATAATGGCCGCTATGTACAGAAACTTTTCAAGTCCGATGAAATAGCGATAGTCAATATGCTGGATTACCACCAGCACCATAAACCCCAGAACATATGAAATTCCTTGTATAATAACAGGTCTGGCTATGACTATACCACCGTCGTATACGGTGCTTTCCAGCATGAGAATGCTGATTACTCCGAGCAGACCTACCAGCAGCAATATGATTTTGTCCGCACTTTTTAAAGGCGCAAAAATTTTGTTCATTTCTTACCTTTCTCTACCTTGACATTTTGCTCATTTAAACATTATAATATACATTGTATGGATATATCAAGATTTAATTTGTGTAAACATAGACGGAAAATTCAGTTGAAGGAAAAATTTAGTAAAAAGGAGGTGCTTCGATGATTCAAATGATCATTGTTGGAATTATTGCGCTTATTATCGGCGCGTTGATCGGATATATATATCGAAAGAACGTAGGCGAAAAAGCTATAGGCAGTGCTGAGCAGAAGGCCAGAAATCTTATACTTGACGCAGAGAATAGATCCGAAAGCATGAAAAAAGAGGCCTTGCTTGAGGCCAAGGAGGAAGCCCACAGAATCAGGAGCGATGCAGAACGCGATGCAAGAGAGAGAAGACAGGAAATTCAGCGTTCAGAGAGAAGAATGATTCAGAAGGAGGAGTCCTTAGACAGAAAAATTGAAAACATCGAGAAAAAGGAAGAAAGCATTACACAGAAAGAACAGTCTTTGATAAACAAACATAAGGATCTGGATGCGGCTATTTCGCGCCAGATGGAGGAGCTGGAGAGAATTTCCGGCTATACGGTGGACGAGGCTAAGGCTATACTTTTAGCCAATACCGAAAAGGAAGTCAGACATGAGGCTTCCATCATGATTAAGGAAATCGAGTCTAAGGCCAAGGAAGAGGCGGACAAGAAGGCAAAGTACATCATTACAAATGCTATTCAGAGATGTGCAGCAGACCATGTTGCCGAGAGTACTGTTTCAGTGGTTTCACTGCCTAACGATGAAATGAAGGGTAGAATTATCGGACGTGAAGGAAGAAATATCAGAGCCATAGAGACTCTGACAGGAGTAGACCTGATTATCGACGATACACCGGAGGCGGTAATCCTTTCTGGATTTGATCCTGTAAGAAGGGAAATCGCCAGAATTGCTTTGGAGAAGCTGATCGTAGACGGACGTATTCACCCTGCCAGAATTGAGGAAATGGTTGAAAAGGCCGAGAAGGAAGTCAACGCAATCATCAAGGAGGAAGGCGAGCAGGCAACCTTCGAGGTAGGTATTCACAACATTCATCCGGAGCTTGTAAAGATACTGGGAAGACTGAGATACAGAACTTCATACGGTCAGAATGTGCTTAAGCATTCCATCGAGGTTGCACACCTGGCAGGCCTGATGGCAGGCGAGCTGGGACTGGATGTCAAGCTGGCAAAGAGAGCCGGACTTCTACATGATATCGGTAAGGCCCTTGACCATGAATTCGAGGGAACTCACGTTGATATCGGTATTGAGATACTGAGAAGATATAAGGAATCTGAAGCTGTTATCAACGGTATGGCAGCTCACCACGGCGACTATGAGCCTAAGAGCATGGAGGCCGTTCTCATTGCGGCAGCTGATGCCCTGAGCGCAGCAAGACCGGGAGCCAGAAGAGAAACTCTTGACGCATACATCAAGAGACTGGAAAAGCTTGAGGAAATCGCAAATACCACACCGGGAGTTGAAAAGTCATTTGCAATCCAGGCAGGTAGAGAGATCAGAATCATCGCCAAGCCTGAGGATGTAAACGATGAGGAAATCGTATTCCTGGCAAGGGAAATCTCCAAGAAGATCGAGTCTGAGCTGGAATATCCGGGACAGATTAAGGTCAACGTTGTGAGGGAGACAAGAGCGATCGATTACGCTAAATAACAGTGTTGTAATGGCTGAGAAGACAAGCACGGGGGCAGAATCATCTGCCCCCGGTTATTTTAACTTTTTATGTATTCGGGGAAATGGATAATGGAAAAGGATAATTTTTATCGCAGGCTCACTGTAACGGGGATACCCATGGTAATACAGCAGGTTATATCGGTGACTCTGAACCTGGCGGACACAATTATGGTAGGAAAGGTTTCGGAAAACGCTCTTGCGGCAGTGGGAGCAGCCAACCAGGTCTATTTCATATTCGGGGTGGTTCTCTTCGGCATATTCAGCGGTGCTGCTGTTCATGCCGTCCAGTACTGGGGAATAAGAGACCTGGAAAGTCTGAGAAAAATTGTAGGTATTGACTACACCATGTGCATGGTACTGTCCCTGCCGGCTATTGCCGTGGTATTTTTTGCGGCGCCTGCTTTTATAAGGTTGTTTTCTGATAATGCAGAGGTAATCCTGCTGGGAACAAGGTACCTTAAAATCGCGTGCTTCTCGTACATTTTCTCGGGCATGACCTTCGTCATATCCTACAACTCAAGAGCAATTCAGGATCTGAAGTATCCGACAATAATAAACGCCTGTGCCATTGCTCTGAACATAGTTCTCAACTACATTCTTATATACGGCCATTTCGGATTTCCTGAACTTGGAGTTACAGGTGCTGCCATAGCAACCCTTACTGCGAGAATCCTTGAGTGTATTGCGATGCATCTGTGCATATACCTGAGGAAGGAGCATCCTCTCAAGGCTACACCTCATCAGCTGTTTTCTTATTCACGGACTCTTTTTGCAAATGTGATGAAGACGGCTGTCCCTGTAATTGTAACAGAGGGACTGTGGGCATTCTCCGTATCCGCCATCTTTGCTGCATACGGAAAGATAAGCCCGTCAGCCCTTGCCGTATCGCAGATTGCGGTCACGGTTACGGACTTTTTCCAGACGGTATACTTCGGACTGGGGAATGCCTCGTCTGTTCTCATAGGTGAAGTGCTGGGACAAGGAAGAAAGAACACTGCTTTTGAATACAGCCGGAAGGTTCTTAAGGTAACGTGGATACTTAACGTAATAATGACCGTTGTGATTATATTGGCTCGTACGCCTATTGCCCTGATATATGACTTCAGCCCGGAGACTACAGAAATGCTTATGAAGGTCCTTCTGGTGTATGCTGTAGCTATGACACCGAAGATGCTGGCATATATGACTATCTGTGCCATACTCAGGGCCGGAGGAGATACTGTTTTCTGTATGTACATGGATGTATCCTTTAATGTGGGGCTTCAGATACCGCTGGCGTATATAGGTGTACTTCTGCTGAAGTGGCCTTTGCACTGGGTGATGGCTCTCGTAGCTGTGGCGGACTTTATAAAGGTATTCTTCTGTTACTACAGGTACTACAGCAAAAAATGGATGAACATTTTTACCGGAAGAGAAGAAATATGTTGATATTGTGAAATATTATCTACGCCTCTTGACTTTATCAGAACAGAGGCGTATATTTATAATCATCCGTTAGCACTCTAGCGCGATGAGTGCTAACAATGTGAAGAAGTTATAAAACGTCAGAAGGGATGAAATAAATACTATGAAGAAAAAACAATTCAAAGCTGAGTCCAGAAAACTTCTGGATATGATGATCAATTCAATCTACACCCATAAGGAAATTTTCCTGAGAGAGCTGATTTCCAATGCCAGCGACGCTATTGACAAGCTGTACTACAAACAGCTTGAGGACAATATCGCCGGGCTTTCCAGAGATGATTATTTCATAAAGGTATATGCTGATAAAGAAGCCAGAACACTGGTAATAGAAGATAACGGTATCGGCATGACCCGTGATGAGCTGGAAAACAATCTGGGAACCATCGCAAAAAGCGGTTCCCTTGATTTCAAAAAGAACAACGAAGCCAAGGATGATATCGATATAATAGGACAGTTCGGTGTAGGCTTTTACTCTGCATTTATGGTAAGTGACAGAGTTGAAGTCAAGACAAAGGCTTATGGGAGCGATGAAGCCTTCTGCTGGATATCGGAGGGAGCCGACGGATATACAGTGGAGCCTTGTGAGAAGGATGGAAATGGTACAATTATAACTTTACATATCAAGGATAACACGGAGGAAGAGGACTATGATAAATTCCTCCAAAGCTATCAGATCAAGCATCTCATTAAAAAGTATTCAGACTATATCTCCTATCCCATCAAGATGGAGGAGCAGGTTATAAACAGCATGGTTCCTATCTGGAAAAAGAATAAATCTGAGCTGACAGAGGAAGACTATAACAGCTACTATCACGAAAAATTCTATGACTTTAATGAACCGGCCAGAGTTATCCATACCAGTGCCGACGGTGTAGTTTCATACACGGCCCTCATGTTCATACCTAAGAAGCCTTCCTACGATTACTATACCAAGGACTTCGAAAAGGGACTGGCCCTTTATTCCAACGGGGTCATGATCATGGAAAAATGTCCTGATCTTGTTCCTGACTATTTCAGCTTCGTCAAAGGCCTGGTGGACAGTGCAGATCTTTCGCTGAATATTTCCAGAGAAATACTGCAGCACGACCGTCAGCTGAAGCTTATAGCCAAGAACATTGAGAGAAACATCAAAAACGAGCTGGCTAAAATGCTTGCTGATGACAGGGAAGGATACAAGGAATTCTTCAAGGAATTCGGTGTACAGCTCAAATACGGCATATACAACGAATACGGACTGCATAAGGACGTTCTGCAGGATCTGCTGATTTACTATTCATCATCCGAGGAGGACATGGTAACCCTCAAGGAGTATGTAGGACGTATGAAGGAAGACCAGGATAAGATATATTATGCCTGCGGCGAGACTATCGACAAGATAAATATGCTGCCTCAGACAGATATGGTCAAGGAAAAAGGCTTCGAAGTACTCTATATGACAGATCAGGTTGACGAGTTTGCTCTCCAGATGCTGGGGCAGTACGATGGAAAGACCTTCGTAAACATCTGCGGCGACAGCTTCGATATTTCCTCAGAGGAAGAAAAAGAGGCTCTGAAAAAGGTCAACGATGAATCAGCCGATATGCTTTCCAAGATGAGAGATGCCATAGATGCGGGACTGGCAGGAGTCAGATTCACCAACAAGCTTAAGAACCACCCTGTATGTCTCACATCAGAAGGGGCACTGTCGCTGGAAATGGAAAAGACCCTGAACGCAATGCCTATGGACGAAAAAGTCAAGGCGGAGCTTGTTCTGGAAATCAATGAACAGCATCCTGTGGCCGGAAGACTACGCGAAATTGCCGCATCAGGAGATGACGAGAAGCTTGGCAAGTATGCTAAACTGCTCTATGCTCAGGCACGTCTTATCGCCGGCATGTCCGTGGATAATCCTGCGGAGTTTTCAGACCTGATCTGCGAGCTGATGTAAAGCATACACAGGAATATGCAGATACGCAAATTTCATGTGGAAAGAAATTCAATAATGTGATAGAATGTGATAAGCAGCGAGTATTTCGTTGCTTATCTTTGTGTATAGAAGTAAATTCAGGGAGAAATCTCAGGAGAGGAAACGAAAAATAGATGTTGGTTTATTTAGATAACAGCGCTACTACCAGACAGTACGATCAGGTGACAGACGCCATGGCGGAGGCTATGAGAGAGACTTACGGAAATCCTTCGTCGCTGCACAGTCTGGGAGTTGCGGCAGAGAAGAAGGTACGTGAAGCCAGAAAATCTCTTGGTGTGGTATTTGGTGCATCAGAAGATGAAATATATTTTACCTCCGGCGGAACCGAGTCGGACAATACGGTTCTGGCCGGTGCGGCAGCATCCAGAAAACGTACAGGCAGGAAGGTTATAGTTTCTGCCGTAGAGCATCCTGCAGTACTGGAGCCTGCCAGAAGACTGGAGCAGGCCGGCTTTGAAGTTGAATATATAGGAGTTGACAGACACTGTCACCTTGACATGGAACAGCTTGAAGCTGCATTAACAGAAGACACTATTCTGGTTTCAGTCATGGGAGTAAACAACGAGGCAGGTACCATAATGCCAATAAGAGAAATTGCTCGCCTGAAGGATGAATACAACAAGGCCCACGGTGCTAAGATATGGCTTCACAGCGATGCAGTTCAGGCCCTCGGCAAAATCCCTGTAAACATAAAAAAAGAGTGGCAGGGCGTTGATTTTATATCAGCCAGCGGCCACAAGATACACGGACCTAAGGGAATAGGCGTCATGTATGTAAGAAAGGGCATAAACATCGAACCTTTCATGGTAGGCGGAGGCCAGGAGCGCCACATGCGCTCGGGCACAGAAAACACGACCGGTATCATCGGTTTCGGTCTGGCGGCTAAGATGGCATCGGAATCATTTGCCGAGAGGACGGCAGCCATGGCTGCAGCCAGAGGTTATCTCCTTGAGGGCATTAAGAGAGAAATACCGGATGTGTTAATCAACAGTCCTGAGGATGAAACATGCTGCCCGTCGGTGCTTAACGTTTCCTTTTTGGGTACTCGCGGAGAGGTGATTCTTCACACTCTCGAGCAGGACGGCATATTCGTGTCTACCGGTTCCGCATGCTCTTCCAACAAGAAGGGGCAGAGCCATGTGCTCACCGCCATGGGACTTAAGGACAAGGAGATTGAAAGCGCCATTCGCTTCAGCTTCAGTGAGTTCAATACAATTGACGAAATGGATTATGTACTGGACAAGGTGAAACAGGCTGTAACACGGTTCAGAAAGCTGGGCAGCTTCAGATAGCACATTTAAATAATATTTTTAGCCGGCACCAACTCTTTTGCCGGAGTGAGGAGTAAAAAATGAATGAACAGAATATTTTAATCGTACGCTGCGGCGAAGTGGCCCTTAAAGGCATGAACAAGCCCTATTTTGAAAGAATGCTGGTTGACAGAATCAAGCAGAATCTGAAGTCTTTTTCAGGCGTTGACGTGAGAAGACACGAGGGTCTTATTTTCGTCAGGGCGGAGAAAGACCTTGATCTTGATGCTATCATTAAAGAAATTTCAAAGGTATTCGGAGTGGCGTCCATCAGCAAGGCGGTTGAGGCACCGTCTGAACTTAACGCCATCGGTGACGAGGCTGTAAGGTATATGATGAATCTCATAGAGGAAAGAGGCATCAAGACCTTCAAGGTTGAAGGCAAACGTGCAGATAAGACCTTCCCGGTGAAGTCTCCTGAAATCGGCAGAATCATCGGCGCCAAAGTGCTGGTAGGCTGCAAGGTGCTCAAAGTGGACGTACACAACCCTGATGTGCTCCTTCATGTTGACGTGAGAAGCGACCGCACATATATATACGAAGGTAAGATTCCGGGATTCGGAGGACTGCCCCTGGGAACCAACGGCAAGGGACTGACACTGCTTTCCGGAGGCATCGACAGCCCGGTAGCCACATGGATGATGGCAAAACGGGGCATGCTGATCGAGGCTGTGCATTTCCATTCCTACCCTTACACCAGCCAGCGTGCGCAGGAAAAGGTGGAAGATCTTGCACGTATAGTGGCATCCTACTGCGGGCGTTTCAAGATGCATGTAATCAATCTGCTGCCTATACAGGAACAGATTGTTACAAACTGCCCTGAGGAAGAGACCACCATTCTGGTTCGACGCTTCATGATGCGGATTGCAGAAAAAATTGCGAAGGACACCGGCTGCATGATGCTTATCACAGGTGAGAATCTGGGACAGGTGGCCAGCCAGACTGCAGAGGCTCTGGTAGTAACCGACGCCAGCGTTTCACTTCCCGTTATGCGTCCTCTTATCGCCATGGACAAGGTGGACATTATGGAAAAGGCCCAGGAAATAGGAACCTTTGAAACGTCCATACTTCCATACGAGGACTGCTGCACAGTGTTCCTGCCTAAGCATCCTACAACCAAACCGAAACTGGAAAGAATTCTGGAATCGGAAAGCAAGCTGGACGTGGAGGCTCTCGTGGAAGCTGCAGTGAAATCTCAGGAAATAGTAAATATCATACCGGAATAATCAGTATAAACCAAGAAACGAACTTAGAAAGAAGGCGAAAAAATGCTGCTTGAAGAAAGAATTACAGAAATAATAAAGGAAAAACTTGCAGAGCTGGACAGACCTGATCTTTTCAGGGAACCACATGTGGGATTTTCTGATGCGGATGACGAAATGTTTGCAAAACTTAAAGAGCTTATCGGTCCATGGCATTTCCTGCCGTCGGATATACTTCCCGATGCAAAGAGTGTAATAAGCTTTTACGTTCCTTTTACCAGAGATGTTGCGGCAGAACCTCGCGGAACAGAGCACGGCTCGGCAAAATGGGGAGAGGCCTATGAGGAAATCAACAGACACTTCGGTATAATCAGCGATGCTGTTATAGAACTGCTGGAGAGCGAGGGATTTAAAGGAGAAAAAATTCCAGCAACCCATACATACGACCCTAAAGAGCTGAAGTGCAAATGGTCACACAGGAGTGCGGCTGTTATTGCGGGGTTGGGGTCATTCGGTGCCAACAGACTGGTAATAACCGAAAAAGGAAGCGCCGTAAGGTTCTGCACTGTTATCACAGACGCCAAGCTTATGCCAAGCCCTTCTTACGACGGCCCGAAATGTCTTTATTATGTGGACGGCAGCTGCGGCAAGTGTTTTGACATATGCCCTGCTAAAGCCCTTGATAAGGGAAACATTGACAAGTTTATATGCCAGAAAGAACTTAACAATAATGAGGCTATTGCTAAAGAAACCACTCACCTTAAAGGTGCGGACACCTGCGGCAAGTGTATCAGTATATGTCCGTTTGCGTATATAGACTAGAAGATAAGCACATAATACCTCGATAGGAGGTGTTAATGTGGTACATGAGGATACAATCAGTCTGCTCAGAGAATGCAGTGCAGGCATAAAGATGGGAACGTCATCCATCGATGAGGTACTGGAATCTGCGGAGGACAGGAAATTGAAGGAAATTCTTTCATCTTCGAAAGATGAGCATAACCGTTTGGGTGAGGAAACAGAAAAACTGTTGGAAAGCTACGGCATGTGCGAAAAAGAGCCAGGAGCCATGGCGAAGAGTATGTCGTGGATAAAGACTAATGTCATGATGGCTGTAGATGCGGGGGACCACACCATAGCCGACCTGATTACAGATGGCTGCAACATGGGCGTAAAATCCCTCGCGCGCTATCTGAATCAGTATGCGGCTGCAGACGAGCATTCCAAAGACATAGCCAAAAAGCTGATTTCCATGGAGGAAGGCCTGGCGGTGAAGATGAGGG
>CAZUFU010000002.1:0-48761 GCA_964619875.1 uncultured Oscillospiraceae bacterium | reverse complement strand
ACTTTACTCCTTCTTCTGTTATCTTGCGGAGTTTTCCAAGAGAAAAAACCTGAAATCCGCCGCTGTCAGTGAGAATGGCGCGGTCCCAGTTCATAAACTTATGAAGGCCGCCCGCTTCCCTGACAATCTCATGGCCGGGTCTCAGGTAAAGATGATACGTGTTGGAAAGGATAATCTCAGCTCCCATCTCCTTGACCTCTTCCGGTCTCATAGCCTTCACCGTAGCCTGAGTACCCACCGGCATGAATACAGGTGTCTGTATATCACCGTGAGGAGTATGGACTATACCGCGGCGGGCACGGGTTCTGTTATCCTTCTTTATTAAACTGTATGTCACTGCATGTTTCATTTAAATATCCGCAGCTGCTGATTCCTGCAACCGCCCTCCTTTACTCATTAATAAGTATCTCCGATATTTTATCATAAAACCGCAGTTTGTTCAAGCTTAGTTGGGATGTGTCTCATTCCACAGTCTGTCAGCTGTAGGCCCCCACTCCTCAGCGTACTTTACGCACTTGCTGCAAAGTTCCTCTGCCGATTCAGGCTGCATAAGGTCTGTGGAAACAGCACCCGTTTCTTTGACCATCTTCTGGAGGATTTCAGGATTTTCCAGCATCGGACACGGTTTGAGAAGATTATCATTGAAAGGCTGACCCTTTCTGTAGGCCTTAAATAAAGGCTGCTGCAGACATTCCAGAAGAGATTTTTCTTTTATATTTGCTCCTGAATAGTGAATGAATACGCAAGGTTCCACATCACCGTTGGCGTTTATGTGGCAGTACTTCTTTCCTGCTGCAATACATCCTGTTACAAACTCGCCGTCGTTCTGGAAGTCGATGGCAAAAAGCTCTTTACCTCCTTCCAGACCTCTGATTTCACGAATCTTATTGTACATATATTCTCTCTGCTCAGGGCTGAGGAGGAGGTCTGTTCCCGCTCCTGCTCCCACAGGCATATAGTGGAAGTACCATGCGAAGATGCAGCCCTTTTCGATAAGCATATCGAGAAATTCATCACTTGTAACCGTCAGATAGTTGGCTGATGTATAGCATATGGAAACTCCGAAAGGAATATGGTTTGCATGCATCAGATCCATAGCAGCAAGGGCTTTCTGATAATGTCCGCTTCCTCTTCTGCCGTCATTTGACTCCTCGAATCCTTCTATACTTACTGAAACGAAGAAGTTTCCTACCCTCAGCAGGTCATCACAGAATTTCTGGTCTATGAGGGTTCCGTTTGTGAATGCGTGGAAAGCTACATCTTTATGTTTCTCGCAGAGCCTGATGATGTCATCTTTTCTGATCAGAGGCTCACCGCCGGTGAAGAGGTAAGCATGTATTCCCAGTTCTTTACCCTCGGTGACGATTTTGTCCATTTCTTCATATGTAAGGTTCAGCTTGTTACCGTATTCTGCAGCCCAGCAGCCAGTGCAGTGAAGGTTGCAGGCAGTGGTAGGGTCCATCAGAATTATCCACGGAATGTTGCAGTCGTACTTTTCAGACATTTCCAGAGAGGTTTTGAATCCTCTGAATCCGCCCTCATAGCCTGCATTGAGTGCAAAGGTTGACACAATGTGTGGATCAACCTCTTTCAGAATTCTTTCCGTATAATGTGCCCATTTGCTGTCAGGCTCGCAGGCAAGCTTTCTAAGCATTTCATAGGATGATGACTGCCAGGAATCTCCCAGAACTTTTTCCATCTTATCTATAAGTGATCCGAATACTTCTGAAAGTTCTTCGCCGTTACGAGCTTTCTTTATTATGGAATTAATCGTAATCTCAAAGGCTTTTCTCTCTGCCATGTGTGCAAGGTTCATTGACATATATATTCCCCCATTCTGTTATTTTATCTTATTCTGTTTCATTTTATTCTAAGATATTTTAGTTTAAACTCTGTTTTATTCATAGACATAAAAAAAGCTCAGTGCACAGAAATTGTGCATTGAGCAAAATTTGTAATACTATTTTGATGAGATTTTTGTTAATGAATTTCTTACATTTCCTTCAAGGATAAATGCCATTCTATCTATGACTTCTTCCTCTCCTCCATGCATCCCGCTGTCAAGCCACTCCTTTAAAATGCCCAGAAGGCCATGTTTGTAGAACACTGACAGGAGATTTATATCACTCTCATCCACCTCAAGATCTTCAGCCTGCTGATATATGTACTCTTTAATTACATTATCAGAAACTCTTATAAGATAATCTTCAAAAAAAGTCCTTTTAGTTGACTGACGCAGGTGAAGCATTGCCTTTCTGTTATCTTGTGCAAACTTTGTTGCCATCAGGAAAGCTTCTTTAAGTGATCCGTACCTTTTCTCAGCCTCTACTTCCCTCATTATTTCGCATTGAAAAATGTCCTCCATCACCTCAAATATGTCGTGGTAGTGGTAGTAGAACGTGTTCCTGCTTATACCGCAGGCATCCACCAGTTCCTTTACCGTTATCTTATCAAAGTTTTTTTCGGAAAGAAGCTCCATGAATTTTATCTTTATTTCACGTCTTGTAAAGTCAGTCATCTGCATTTCCTTTCATTTCACTTACAAATGTCGAACCCAAAATCATAACTGCACCTGATATGCTGAAGCAAGCTGTACTACTGTGGTATCGTATGAAGAAATATCTTTAAGCTTTTTATTTATCAAAATGATAGTCGCATATAAAGCACCTGCACCTATGCCGAAAATTACCCCTGTCAGGCTTAAGTCTTCAGTATTTCCTCCATTTATATAATTCTGAATCACTCCCGATACAAGCACCGTCCCCACAAGCGCCGCTGCCACGCAGAGAGTCTTTCTCACAGTCAGTTTTTCACCGAGAACAAAGGGAGAAGCTATTTATGGCTGTACCATCGGGCCGTCTTTTCCCTGCTGCCATAACGGCAAGGAGAAAAACTGTTGCCAGCACTCCTCTTACCAGTGCAATAATACTGGATGGCAGCGGTATGTATCTTACGAAAATGCCTATGGTACCGAAGGTTACCATGGATGTAATTATTTTTATTTTTGTATTCATCTTTCAGGTCGTTCCTTTAGTTGTCTTTTATCTTGCCGGTTTCCTCAAGCCACTTAAGAAAGCTTTCACAGCCTTCAACCACATCATCATATGTGACATCAAAGTTTCCTGTATACCAGGGGTCTGCTATGTCGCGAGGCCTGTCTGAAAAGTCCAGCAGACCGAATACCTTCTTATCAGGGTCACTTCCGATAATCCTCATGAGATTTCGTCGGTTGTTTTCATCCATTATGAGCAGGTAATCGTAATATTCATAATCCTTTGGAGTAACCTGCACGGCTCTGTGCTCACCGCAAGGGACACTCTCTTCCGCCAGCTTGCGCCGCGTTCCGTGGTGGACACCGTTGCCGATTTCTTCCCTGCTGGTGGCCGCTGAATATATTTCAAACTTGCTCTCTAAACCTCTTTTATTTACCATGTCCTGAAGGACAAACTGAGCCATCGGCGAACGACATATGTTGCCGTGGCAGATGAATAATACTTTCATCATGTTTCTTTCCTCTATTACCATCTTAATATGCAATCCTGAAATAATCCAGACATTTTTTATATTTATCCTGCGCTGTCAGACAGGTATCTGTAAGATAGCCCTTTTCATTATTCCATTTCTTCAATCCACGATAATAGAACATTTTCAGATTATCCTCAATGATGAATGGAACGATATTATATTTCAGACATTCCTTAAACATAATTAATCTTCCCACACGGCCATTGCCATCCTGGAACGGATGGATTCTTTCAAATTTCACATGGAAGTCCAGAATATCTTCAAAAGTCTTTTTCTCCTTGGCATTGTACTCTGCCAGTAGAGTTTTCATTTTATCGGCAACTTCTTCCGGAAGTGCAGTATCCATACCGCCAACCTCATTCGGCAATTTCTTGTAATCACCAACGACAAACCAATCTTTTCTGGAATCACTGGTTCCGTTCTTCAGAATCAGATGCAACTCTTTAATAAGCTTCTCTGTCAAAGTTGCCTTTGCATTATCAATAATCATATCAATGCAACGAAAATGATTTGCTGTTTCAATCACATCGTCTACATTCAGCACTTCATTTTCTATGCCGATAGTGTTGGTTTCAAAAATATATCTTGTCTGATCGTGGGTCAAGCGGCTGCCCTCGATGTGATTGGAGTTGTATGTCAAATCAATCTGTGTCTTGTGGTAAATACCACCGGAATATTTACTCGCTTTCTGTTCCTGCAGAATATCCAGCAACGAAATTGGCTGTTCTTTCCGCTTATTGGAACGCTCCGGCTTTTCTGCATTTTCAGGAATGTTCCAAGTCTTGCCGGTAAGAAATGCACCGTTTACTCGTCCTTGAGCACAGTAATTTCTTACGCTGCGCTCTGAAACATTCCACTTTTTTGCTATTTCAGTAACTGAAAGGTATCGCATCTGCTCTCCTCCGTTAATATATAATCAAGATTAAACTAATCTATGATATAGTGTACCACATTATCGGCAATAAATCCAATAAAACTTCATCCTTGTCATATCTTTTTGCCGATACTATCCTGCCTGCAAAAGAAAACCGGAGTTCACAATTAAGTAAAATCCGGTTCATATTTTTATCTCCGTCCAAAAACATCGTTCAGTGCCTGAATGACTTCTTGCATATTAATCGGTTTAGAAAGGAAACCGTTCATGCCGCACTCTTTAGCTGCTTTGCGGTCTTCATCAAATGCGTTGGCAGTCATAGCCAGAATAGGGATATTGGCCAGTATCGGATTCTCCAAAGTTCTTATGCATCTTGTTGTTTCATATCCGTCCATAACAGGCATCTGTATATCCATAAGAACGAGGTCGTAATCTCCTGGCTCTGAAGATGTTACTTTTTTCAAAGCTTCTGCACCGTTTTCTGCAGTATCTATTTCAAAATCATACTCTTTGAGAATTTCACATGCAATTTCACGGTTAAGCTCATTATCCTCTACTAACAACAGGCGTTTACCTTTAAAGTTGCTCGTTTCATCAACACCTGGAAGTATGCCGTCTTTTTTCTCCTCCTGCTGTCCCAAGGCTTCAAGCAGAGAATCCCTGAGATCGGACATGAACATCGGCTTAGAGCAGAAGGCTGTTACACCGGCTGCTCTGGCCTCTTCTTCGATATCCGTCCAGTCGTACGCAGTAAGAATGATAATAGGTGTATCATCGCCCAGACTGCGAATCTGCCTTGTTACTTCAATACCGTTCATATCCGGCAATCGCCAGTCGATTATGTATGCGTTGAAAGCATCGTTTAAATCCAGGGCCTGCTTTGCACGGAGAACCGCCTCCTTGCCGGACAGAGTCCATTCAGAGCGCATACCCACCTGTATAAGCATCTTGGTCACACTGTCACATGTGTTGAAATCATCGTCAACAACAAGGGCCTTAAGTCCTTCCAGTTCCTTAATTCTCTCGACACTTCTCCGCTCAGACTGAAGACGCAGAGACAGACGGATAACGAACTCCGTTCCTTTTCCCTGCTCAGTATACACATCAATGGTACCGCCCATCATATCGATGATGTTTTTGGAAATTGACATTCCAAGTCCGGTTCCCTGTATCTTGCTGACAGTAGAAGTACGCTCGCGTTCAAAAGGTTCAAAGATATGTTCTGCAAATTCCTGACTCATGCCGATTCCCGTATCTTTGACACGAATCTCATATAAGCCTTTTCCTTCAGGAGCATTCTGAAGCTGGGCTACACGCACAGATACAGTACCTCCCGGTGCAGTGAATTTTATGGCATTGGAAAGCAGATTCAGCAGCACCTGATTAAGTCTTGTCTTGTCACAGAATACGTCCTCGTCTGTCACATCAAGTATATCCATATAGAGCTCAAGCTGCTTGGCATGAATCTGTCCGCTTATTATGGTTTTAATATCATGGAAGACATCTGACAGATTAGCTTCCTGTTCCTCCAGATGGATTTTGCCGCTTTCAATACGGCTCATATCCAAAACGTCATTGATAAGTGAAAGCAGGTGGTTGCCTGAAGAAATAATTTTTGCAAGATAATCCTTCAGCTTTCCTGTATTTTCTATATTTGTCACAGCCAGAGTAGCAAAACCGATGATAGCGTTCATAGGCGTACGAATATCGTGAGACATGTTGGAAAGGAATGTACTCTTTGCCTGGTTTGCGCTGCGGGCAGCCTTGACTGCATAGGCCAGCTCCTGATTTATCTTTCTTTCCTTAGTACGATCCGACAGCACCAGAATGTACTTTTTTTCACCCTGAATTTCCCTGCACAGAGCAGTGACATAGAACCAGCGAGGTTCGCCCGTCTTCTGGTGGATGTACTCTCTTTCCCATTCAGACTGTTCACCCGGCATTATATCAGGGAGGTGGTCCAGAATAAGTCCCGCTTCCTCGTTTTTGACCAGACGGTCCACAACCCGTATGTTTTCACGTGCCTCGCTTTCAGGAATACCTACAAGTTTTTCAATATTCGGGCTGATGTAGTCCACATGAAGTGTATCGGCGTCCAGCATTGCGAAAATATCGTCTACATTGCTTGAAAGTGTTGAAAACAGTTCCTCTCGATACAGGATTTCAGCATCCTTCTCCGTAAGACTTCTTCGATATCTACGTATAATAATTACCAGAACTATCGCACTCATACAAACCGCGATTGCTGAAACCAGCATAAGAGATCTGGACTGCAGAGTATTCATGCTGGAATTTACCACATCAACAGGCACAATACCAAGCACGGTCCAGTCCTCAAAGTCGGCGGCCTCGTAGACCAGATAAAATTTCTGGTTCTCCATTTCGAATGTGGTCACGCCGGAATGTCCCTGTATGAATTCCTCATTCAGAGCCTCAATTTCCTCATCTTCCATGTCCGAATGGTCTTCTAACATGCCTAAAAAGTTGTAAATATTGCGGATCTGTCCGCTTGTATTGTCTACAATAACACGGCCGTCATGATGAATAACGTAGGTGCTCGACTGACTGTCAAAGGCTGATATCTTCAGCGTTTCCACCAGATCACTGTTATTGAAACTTATTGCTATGGCCTCGTAGCTAAAACCACGATATGATCCGGATACAGCAGGCACAGCAAAGACCATTATCTCCGGCTTTCCCGGAACGACCGAACTTACAACTATGTTTTCTCCTTGAAGTACAAGTTTAGGCAGGCTTTCTTTTAAATTAAGATAGCCCTTTTGACCGTCAATAGTCTTATATTCACCCTCCCTGGAAACAAAATAGAAGTCTGTGAACCCTGTCTCTTTCTGTGCGTTCTCAATATAAGAGTCTATTAACGCCTCATCCGATGTGTCCCGCAGATAAGGTACCCACATCCGCATTGTTCCCCAGTTTCTGCCCACCATGCTGTTAAGGGACTTATTTGCCTGATGATAAATCTCCGTCAGATGGGATGTACTCTCATTATAGATTGTATCGGAAACAAAGCGATAATACTGTGCACCTGCCGCAATTATCCCCACAGTGAGAGCGATAGCAGCAAAGATGGCGATAAGCCGTTTACGCATTAACTCGCCCTCCTTTCTGTGTTTTTTTGAAAGTTAAATTCATTTTTTCGTCATCAATTAATATAAAATCGTTACATAATCTGTAGGGGCTTCCAGCTGACCGCATTTGTTTACCGCATCCAGGAAGCAGTCATAGCTGTTATATGTACCCACATTAAGTTCAACCCTCTTAGCCTGGAATTCCTCCGGCATTGGACAGTTGCAGTATATAGCACTGCAGATATAGTCATCATCTCCTAGCAGCAGGACATTATATACGGCATCATCGTCCAGCGGCTGTCCGTTGATAGTCAGATCTTCAAGTGTATATGTACCATCGCCGTTATCCTTCATCGTGTATTCCATTCCGCTTGTGGCAGGAATTACATTCTTATGTCTGATAGGATTTGCACCGTCAGGTTCCCGGTTATTCTCAATATAGCTTTCATAGAATGAACCTACAACCTCTGTCTGTCCCAGATCCATCAGTTCATCGGCCAGATGAGCTGCATCGTTCAGAGAGAATCGCCTGCAGGTGATAATATCAGGCAGCGATCCACGATCGTTCAGGTCACTGTAATAGGCCATGGCGTTGTACCCTACAACAAAGTTAAAATCGATGTCAGGGAACTGTTCCTCCAGCCATGGGGTCAGCTGTTTACTCATGGACTTGTCCCATAAGTACATGCTGATTTCAACTTTTTCCTGTTTAGATCCCGAGCATCCGGTGAAACTCAGAAGCATCACCATTCCACATGCAGCACCCGCCCTTATTTTCGCGCTTTGCACGATACATGGCCTGATCTGCATACTCAATGAGCCTTTCTGTCGGCTTCTCATCTGACGAACTTATGACAATTCCTCCGGAACATGCAGCAGCTATATTTTCATCGCTGGCTTTTTCCCTGAACAGGCGACATATATCTTCTCCTTTTTTCATGGCAACAGCCTCATCGTTCATGCGCTTCAGAATTACAAGGAATTCATCACCGCCATATCGGCACAGTATGTCATCAGAACGTGTCTGACTGCGCAGAATATCGGCGAAACCTTTAATCATATTGTCTCCGCCTTCATGGCCGCTGGAGTCATTGACCTCCTTTAAATTATCCAGATCAAAGAGTATTATTCCCACAGGCAGATCATCCCTGTGAAGACAGTCAACAGCACTCTGTAAACCTCGGCGGTTAAGCAGACCGGTGAGATAATCTCTGCCTGCCTCATCCTGTAATGTGGTCTGACGTTCATGGAATGATGCAAAGCTTATAAGGCGCTCCACCCTTCTGAGAAGGTCTCTCTGAGGATGACATTTGCAAAGAAAATCATCGGTTTCCATAGCCAGTGGCAAATCGTCAGCCATTTCACCGCTCGGAATTGTGGACAGAACAGGGATATGCCAGAAAACCGGATTTTCTCTCAAAAATTTCAGAAATTCAGCTGCACCGTCCTCAGGAAAGGTCATACTTAAAATCACAGCGGAAATATCACCTCTTGCCTTATCTGTAATAAATGACATGGCACTCTGCACATCACAAGCTTCAACAACCTGATACCGTCCATTGAGGGTTTCCTTGACCTTTTCCCTGAAATATGCATCTTCATCTATGAGCAAAATCTTTTTCATCTGATTTGGATCACGAAGGATTTCAGGAAAATGTACGGTCTGTTTGATAAGTAAATTTTCAAAGTCCTGAACCGGCATAGGTTTTGCGAAGAAAAAGCCCTGAACAAAATCGCATCCGATTTCTCTTAAGCGGTCCACCTGAGTCTGGTTTTCCACACCCTCAGCAACGACACTTAGGTTCAACCAGTGAGCCATGCTTATTATAAACGGCATAATGCTTTGATTTGCAGGCTTTGCCAGTTCGTTCCGCACGAAGTTCATGTCCAGTTTCAATATGTCAAGCTTCATCTGGTCCAGCATGTTGAGGGAAGAATAACCGCTTCCGAAGTCGTCCATTTCAATTGTAAAGCCCAGTTTTCGAAGCTGATCAACTGTGCTGAATATCTGGTCCGGATTTTCGGCATAGACACTCTCCGTTATCTCAAGATGAAGATAAGCAGGATCAACTCCATACTTGTGAGTGATGTCAAGAAGTGTATTTACTACATGTGATTGTAATATGTCAGCTCGTGATACATTCACAGATATGGGCAGGCCCGGATAGCCCTTTTCTTTCCAGCAATGGATGTGCGCACATACCTGCTCCCATATTTTTTTATCCAGACGTGGAATAAATCCGTTTTTCTCAAAAAGAGGGATAAACTCGCCGGGTGACATCATTCCCCACTCAGGATGAATCCATCTCACCAGAGCCTCAGCTCCGATCATACATTCATCGCTAAGGCTGTATTTAGGCTGATAGTAAACCACAAACTGCCCTTCCTCAAGTGCTTTCCCCATCGCATCAGTGATTGCCTTTTCCCTGAGCAGCTTATTTCGAAGTGTGTCATCATATACAGCAAATGCACGATTGTACTGCCCTTTGATACTGTCTGCAGCGAGAAATGCTCTGTCGCACATCTTGTCGACAGGAACAGTGCGGTCTTTGATTTCATAGATACCCCACTTCACGTATACATTCTCTATATTTTCATTTAAGCAAGAAGCTGCACCCCCAAAAATATGCTCACGTTCTGCCCTTTCCTGTTCACTTTCCTGCATACACATGAAACGATCTGCACCATATCGGCCGCAGATTCCTTCATCTCCGATAGACATCTGCAGACCTGCAGCATTATCCTTAATCAGGCGGTCACCTGCCTCCCTTCCCAGTGCATCATTGTATAATTTAAAGTTTTCAATGTTGGAACATACAATGGTGTACTCTCTGTCGGGATTAGCATCAAGTATTTCCCTGGCTTTCTGATAAAAAAATTCCTTGCTGTATAGACCTGTCAGGCGATCATACTGAAACTGATTAATCATGGCAGCAGTCTCACGCAGCTTAATAATACTTGCAATTCGATGAAGTATTACTCTCGGCCGGTATGGTTTCGACACGAAATCTGTAGCTCCATGGGCCAAGGCAGACACCTCATCCTCTTCGCTGTCACCCTGGGTCATTACGATAACAGGTATTGTAGCAAGTTCTCCATCGTTTCTGGCAATATCCAGGAAAGTATAACCATCCATTACAGGCATCATCAGATCCAGTAGTATCAGGTCTACACTGTCCCTGTAATCCTCTAAAAGGTCAAGTGCAACCTGCCCGTTCTCAGCCTCAAGCACATGATAATCATCAGAAAGAATCTCAGCCAGCATCGCTCTGTTTATCTCATTATCTTCTACAACTAAAATCTGTTTCTTCTGTTTCAGCAAACTCATGATTTGTTTCCTTTTCCTCAAATGCTATAACTAATTTTTGAAATTAAAAATGACATAATATTACGTATGATAACATAATCATGCATTTTTTATTATATCACAATCTATCGTGGAAAAACAACACATTTTATCTATTCTTTTGACATTACAGCATTTTGTCATGTAAAATGTCATATTTATTTTTCGTCATTAAAAATTACATTTTTAACATAAGTGTCCGGCACAGGATAAATCATCCCATCCGGACATTTTTACGTTATATACTTTATTGCTTAAGCCATTTATCAAGAGTCCTTGCCAGCATTTTCAAATCAAGGGGCTTGGAGATATGCTCGTTCATGCCTACGGTTTTAGCAGCCTGAACATCTTCCGCAAATGCATTGGCCGCTTCCGTACCATCTGAAGCATAATCTACAGCCATCCCTGTTGATTTGAGTATTTCCGCCGCAATTTCCGCATTTAGTTCATTATCTTCCACGAGCAGCGCGCGATAACCTGTCAGATTCATATCACTAAACTCACCGAGAGGAATTCCGGTTTCTTTTGGTTCCTCTGCTCCTACAAGTGAATTAAAGGTTTTTATCAGTCTTGAACGGAAAAGCGGTTTACTTATGAATGCATTGGCGCCTGCAGCTCTTGCTTCCTGCTCTATATCTGACCAGTCATATGCGGAAATAATAATAATCGGAACATCACTGCCAACTGCTTTGCGAATTTCTCTCGTGGTTGTAATTCCATCCATATCCGGCATCTTCCAGTCGATAATACATGCAAAGTAGTCCTTCTTCTGCTCATGATGAATTATCACATTTTCAAGAGCCTGCACACCGGTGGATACTCCCTCTGCTTTCATACCTAAATCATTAAGCATAGTGCAGCATGATGCAAGACTTAACATATCATCATCAGCAACCAGAACATCCAGGTCAACAAACTTATCATAATGAATCTTCACATTATAGGCATGCCCAGACCGGTTCCCTGAATTCTGTTCACCTTCTCATCAGAAGCTCTGGCAAAAGGCTCAAAGATTTTATCCAGGAATTCTTCGCTCATGCCAATTCCGTTGTCTTCAAACACAAATTCATAGCAGCCTACTTTAGCCTGATTGGACGGCCTTTCCGTAATGGAAAACTGAATCTTGCCTCCGTCAGGTGTAAACTTTACGGCATTGCCCATAAGGTTGGTGAAAACCTTCTGAATACGCAGGCTGTCACCTATAACCGCTTCATGGGTTACTCCGGATATATTGACACAAAGGTCGTGGTGATGTTCTTCTATCTGTGAGTTTGTCATTGAGAGCAGATTATCAATCAGATCCGAAAGGTTAAATTCCTCTTCAATGAGATCTACCTTGCCTGATTCAATTTTGCTCATATCCAGGACCTCGTTTATCAGGCTCAGCAGATGCTTGCTGGCCTGAGTTATCTTCTGCAGACTGTCCTGGACACGTTCCTTGTCATCTATATGGGCTGCCGCAATAGCGGTCATGCCTATGATTCCGTTTATAGGTGTACGTATATCATGGGACATATTGGACAGGAAGTCAGTCTTGGCCTTGTTTGCTGCTTCTGCCGCATCAAATGCTGCCTGAAGTGCCATTTCCTGCTGACGCTCCTTTTTAATTATGTCATCTACATTTCGTGTTCTGATCACAGCTGCGAAACCGCCGGCCTTTTCACGTACGAAAGCAACTCTGGCCTGAAGATATACCACACTGCCATCTGTAAGCTTTTCATATATGAATGAATAATCCTTGCCATCTGCCCGTATATGCTCAAGGGACAGCTCTTCCATGAACTCTTCGCGGCTTGCATCTGTAATCTGTTCTTCCGAATAACTGCTGATTCCTTTTGACCAGCAGTTATTATGTCTTTTGAAGTGATCCGCAATTGCTTTGCCTTCTGACTCCTCCTCGCGGTAAACAGTTACAGTATCAGTTTCAGGGTCAACAAGAAGCACTGAATAATATTCGGAGCCAAGACCTTCAATAATTTCACGCTGAAGTTCCATTTCCGCAGTCAGCTTCAGCTGACGTCTCATAATCCGTAAAAATACGCATTGCAGGCTTGGATTCATCTGTAACAAGGGTATCCACCATCTTTTTTAAAGAATCCCTCGCATCTTTCTTTTCTCCGTAGATACGATGTGTATTGTCAAGAGAAATAATTTCCTGGAATGTATTTTCCTCCAGATCAATATAGTATAACTCTGAAAAAACATTTCCAAGGGAACCGATAATGGCAGTATACTGCTTTTCGTTTTCAAGGAGAGCAGACAGTTTCCTATTTTTCTCCTACAATATCTCCTTTGCTTCCAGTTCCTTGACCTTTACTGAGTGAATGGACTGAGTGGTAAAAAGTACATGGGCCAGTCTGCCGTCAGCATCGTGATCTCCTTCAATAAATGAACACTCTCTCCAGGTTTCAGCTTCCCCGTTTTCTTCAGATAAAAGCAAAGCAGTCCGATACTGTTTTGATATGATACGTGAGTTCCCAAGCCTTTTCTCCAGAGTTACAAGGTCCACAAAAGGAAGCAGCTCATCCTTAAATTCCGGTGTGACCATATTGTGGCAGAAATAGTTCGGTCGTTCCTGTGCGTTGCCTGATGAACCTATATGTGTATGTACATCGGCCACGGAAGAAAGTTCAATAAAACTGTTGTCTGCAAGATCAATATAATAAATGGATGAATAAATATTACTCAGTGATTGTATTATTTGTGTAAAATCGTTCATGACTCACCTCGGAATCATCTTATTTGTCTTCATCATATGTGCTAATATTGTGTTAATAATAACATGCTTTTAATATAAAATTCACAAAAAAAATTGAATTATTTTATGGTAAGGCCAAAACTATATGCTTCATCAATATATATACTATCTTTTATGGCTCCTCTTTCTCTGAAACCACGAATCAATACCTTCCCCGCATCCTCAAGTCCGAAATAATTCAACACCAGATTGTACTGTGCCAGTATAGAGTCAAACAGCTCCGGAAGCTCAGCAGCGCCTACCAGAAGAAGCGCCAGCCTCTTTATGCTGAAATCATTTCGCATAGGTGTGTGAAGTCTGTCAATAACAGCTTTAAGCTGGGCACTTATGCCGTAAAAGTATACAGGTGATGCTATTACAAGCATGTCCGCTGTTTTTAACTTTTCATATATAACTGTCATATCATCATGCTGAACACATACGTTTCCATCTCTTGTAAAGCAGCTGTCGCACCCTATGCATGGATTTACCTTTACGTCTGCCACAGAGATTATCTCTACGTCGTTATTCTTTTCAGCCCCTGCTGCAAATGCCCTGGCCAGAAGTTCCGTATTGCCGCCCTTTCTCACGCTTCCGACTAATATGATAATTTTGCTCATCTTATTTATTCTCCTTATATAAAAAATGACACCACCAGGGTGTCATCAGCTTCTGGAGCTAGTGAAGGGAATCGAACCCCCAACCTGCTCATTACGAATGAGCTGCTCTACCATTGAGCCACACTAGCACAGTGCCGCATATGCGGCAACAGATTGATTATACTACAACTTTGATTTTTTTTCCACTGTTTTTTTAAATGTTGGTTTTTTCTCCGTTGACATATTCACAAAGAGTATTTAAAGGACAGTCATCGCATTTCGGTTTTCTGGCATCGCAGCACTGTCTCCCATGATAAATCAGACTGTGGTGAGTTCGTGACCATCTTTCCTCGGGAATTCGTTCCATCAGTGAAAGTTCCGTCTTCAGAACGTCTTTTTCGTGAACCAGCCCTATTCTGTTAGCTACTCTGAAAACATGAGTATCAACGGCAATCCTCTGATGTCCGAAGCCTACGGAAAGTACCACATTAGCAGTCTTGCGTCCTACTCCCGGCAGGCTGACAAGAGCATCATAGTCATCAGGAACCTGTCCGTCGTAATCAGATACAAGCTTCTGTGCCATTCCAACAATATTTCTGGCCTTTGTCTTATACATTCCTATTCGCTTTATGTACTCTGAAACCTCTTCTACATCAGCAGCTGCCAGGCTATCAGCATCAGGATATCTTTCAAACAAAGCAGGAGTCACCACATTTACCGACTTGTCAGTAGTCTGTGCGGACAGTGCAACCGCCACTATCAGCTGAAAAACATTCTTATGGTGCAGTGCGCATTCAGCTTCGGGATATGTTTCCTCCAGTATATTCAGAACTTCTTTTATCTTATCTTTTTCCAGCAAAGCTATTACCTCTTTCTTGACTTTTTTCCATTAATAGTGTTAAAATTGTATACAATTTATAAAGGAGAACGATTATGATAAGTCTTGATTTTTTAAGCAACGATTACGAAGATACTAAATCGCCTGCTCAGAAGGCCGAAGAATCAATAGCCATCGACATTCTCACCGGCGTTCTCAAACCGGGCCAGCGTATAGCAGAACACACTTTATGCGATAAATACTCCATGAGCCGCACTCCCATACGCGAAATCCTCGGAAGACTGGCTTCAACGGGCCTGGTAAAAATCATACCTAACCGAGGAGCTTTCGTTGCCGGCGTAACGGAGCGTGACATTGACGACTACTTCTACATGAAAAGCCTTCTTTACCCGCAGTGCGTAAAATGGGCCATCGAACGTATAACCGATGAAGAAATGTCCACACTTGAAGAAACCTTTGCCTTCATGGAATTTTATACGGCCACAGAGGATCTGGAAAAAATGCTTAAAATCAATCGCGGCTTTGAGGCCATCGTATACAATGCATCTCATAATCCGGAACTCGAAAGGACGTTGCTCAGATATGATTTCTTCATTCGTTATGCGAATTATGATATAAAATATCCTCTTAACTATCTTCCCACTGTTCTCGAGGAGCATAGAGCTATTTTCGATGCCTTCAAAAACAAGAAGCCTGAAGCCGGTGCCGAGGCAGCTCAGATACATGCATATAGATCCATGCTTCGCAGAAAATAGTTTTGACAAGGTCCTCCGTCGCTTCGGTTTTTATCCAAGTATTCCTGTATGCTCCAGCAGAATCTTCAATCCAATCAATATTAAAATTATGCCGCCTGCCAGGGTGGCCTTTTTTTCGTACTTTGACCCGAACATATTACCCACAGCTACACCGATAACCGAAAGGATAAATGTAGTTATCCCTATAATCGAAACGGCCATTAATATATCCACCTGCAGAAATGCAAAGGATATTCCTACAGCCAGAGCATCTATGCTCGTTGCCACTGCCAGGGTAAGAACTTCTTTCATATCGAGCTTGTCTGTCTTTTCACTGCAGCAGTCTCCCTCATCATCATAAAAAACATCATAAATCATCTTTCCGCCTATAAATGCCAGCAGGGCAAAGGCGACCCAGTGATCCACACTTGTAATATAGACTTCAAATTGTTTTCCCAGCATCCACCCCACAGCCGGCATCAGGGCCTGAAATCCTCCAAAGAACAACCCGATAATCAGCATGTTCTTTACATTTAATCTGCGCATGTTAAGTCCTTTGCATATGGAGGCAGCAAAGGCGTCCATAGAAAGCCCCACACCTATCATGAATATCTCAAATAAGCCCATAAAAAATATCCTCCCAATGTTTTCATTGAAAGGATATTTTATCATACTATGCGCTAAAAATCAACTTTTCTCCATCTGAGTCGATAGTAACTGTATTACCGTCAACCAAGTCTCCTCTTATTATCATGGAGGCGATTTCAGTTTCCACATGCTTCTGCAGATAGCGTTTTACAGGTCTTGCACCGTATTGTGGGTCATAAGCCTCGTTTGCTATAAACTTCTTTGCTGGATCGGTGATTGCCAGTGACATTTCTCTGTCTGCAAGTCTCTTGGACAGAGCCTCAAGTGAAAGATCAATGATCTTCTTAACCTGATCAGGAGTAAGGGCACTGAATACGATTATATCGTCCACTCTGTTGAGGAACTCAGGTCTGAAGTAGTTCTTCAACTCGCCTGTAACCTTTTCTTTCACTTCTTCCGGAATGGTCCCATCTTCGGTCATGTTGTCGATAAGCTCGCTGCTGCCGATGTTTGAAGTCATAATGATTATTGTGTTCTTGAAATCTACTGTTCTTCCCTGATTATCTGTAAGTCTGCCGTCGTCAAGAAGCTGCAGCAGGATATTGAAGACATCCGGGTGAGCTTTTTCTATCTCATCGAACAGGATTACACTGTACGGCTTACGTCTTACAGCCTCTGTCAGCTGACCGCCTTCGTCATAACCAACATATCCCGGAGGAGCACCTACCAGTCTGGACACTGAATGTTTCTCCATGTACTCGGACATATCTATTCTTATCATGTTCTTTTCGGTATCAAAGAGCGATTCTGAAAGAGCCTTGGCCAGCTCTGTCTTGCCCACGCCTGTAGGTCCCAGGAAGATGAAGGAACCGATAGGTCTGTTCTCGTCCTTAAGCCCGGCTCTTGCCCTCAGAATAGCCTCTGAAACGGCATTTACACCGTCTTCCTGACCTATTACCCTCTTGTGGAGAATATCAGGCAGTCTCAAGAGTTTTTCTCTCTCCGTCTCTACCAGCTTGCTTACAGGAATTCCGGTCCAGCCGCTGATAACTTCTGCGATTTCCTCTTCTGTAACCTCTTCCTTCAGCAGTCTGTTTTCGCCGCCCTCTGCCGCATCGGCCTTCGCCTTCTCGGCTTCAAGCTTCTTTTCAAGCTCCGGAAGAGTACCATACTTAAGCTGTGCCAGTTTCTCAAGGTCGTAGTTTCTCTCGGCCTCTTCCATCTGGTGTTTAACTTCTTCAATCTGCTGTTTGGTGCCTTTGACTTCGGAAATGGCTTTCTTCTCGTTTTCCCACTGGGCACGCATGGACTTATCTTCTTCCTTAAGCGCTGCCAGCTCTTTTTCAAGAGTTGCAAGTCTTGCTGCAGAAGCCTTGTCTGTTTCCTTCCCAAGAGCCTGTTTCTCAATTTCCAGCTGCATTATCTTTCTTGAAATTTCATCAAGTTCCTGCGGCATGCTGTCGATTTCAGTCCTGATTCTTGCCGCTGCTTCGTCCATAAGGTCGATGGCCTTATCCGGCAGGAATCTGTCGCTGATATAGCGGTCTGAAAGTGTAGCGCAGGCAATTAGTGCGCCGTCGGTGATTCTTACACCGTGATGAATCTCAAATCTTTCCTTAAGACCTCTCAGTATAGAAATGGTGTCCTCGACTGTAGGCTGGTCTACAAGAACCTTCTGAAATCTTCTTTCCAACGCCGCATCCTTTTCGATATACTTTCTGTATTCGTCAAGGGTTGTAGCGCCTATGCAGTGAAGCTCGCCTCTTGCCAGCTTTGGCTTCAGCAGGTTACCTGCGTCCATAGAACCTTCGGTTCTGCCGGCTCCTACTATGTTATGGATTTCATCGATGAAAAGAATAATCCTTCCCTCAGATTTTTCCACTTCGTTGAGGACTGCCTTAAGTCTCTCCTCAAACTCACCTCTGAACTTGGCTCCTGCAATCAGAGCACCCATGTCCAGAGCGAATATGGTCTTATCCTTCAGACCTTCCGGCACGTCTCCGTTAAGAATTCGCTGAGCAAGCCCTTCTACCACTGCGGTCTTACCTACGCCCGGTTCACCGATGAGCACAGGGTTGTTCTTGGTTCTTCTGGAAAGAATCTGTATGGCGTGTCTAATTTCGGCGTCACGGCCGATTACTGGGTCTAGCTTACCCTCTCTTGCCATTTCCACAAGGTCGCGGCCGTACTTGTTAAGTGCATCGTAATTGTCCTCAGGGTTCTGGCTTGTTACTCTCTGGTTGCCTCTCACCTTTGAAAGAGCATCCAGGAACTTGTTCTTGTCAATGCCGAACTTGGAGAAAATCTTCGCGCTTGGAGTTCCTCTTTCTTCAAGAAGAGCCAGGTAAAGATGCTCTACGCTGACATATTCATCCTTGAATTCATCAGCTATCTTTTCAGCTCTCATGAGAATCTGTGAAAGACGTCTTGATGAATACATATTGTCGGCTGCTCCGGAAACCTTAGGCAGCTTTTCCATCTCCTCCTGTAAATCGACGATTATGGATGTAGGATCAATATTCATAAACTTTATCAGTTTAGGAATCAAGCCGTCCTTCTGCATCATTAAAGCCAGGTGAAGGTGTTCACCATCAAGCATCTGATGTCCTTCTGAAATAGCTATATTCTGGCAGTCCATTATGGCCTGCTGTGCGTTCTGTGTATATTTTTCTATGTTCATCTCTTTCCCTCCCTTTTCCTTATTTTTCTCGATACATATATAATATACCCGAAAAAACAAAAAGTAAAGAGAAAATTAGCACTCTATGTGGCAGAGTGCTAATAAAATTATGAAGATTTCGTCACAGAACATTGCTTTTTGTATATCATTATGTTATCATAGAGCCAAGAGAGAAGCCTTACGGCTTCACCGTTTAAGCTTTAGGCTTTACAGCCTTGCCGCTCTTGGTGCTAGCAGGAGCGGCTTTTTTTATGCTTGAAATTGTAATCCGTATACACCTGAGTGTAATCGTGACTCTCATTCTCACCGCCTCCTTTCTCCAAATCCATCTGGACCTTTTGAAATTCAGCTCAGCCGCTCGGCTTCTATTCTCTTGGCACCTCTATTATATCACTTATCAGTCTCAGGAACAAGTGTTCTTAAGCTTTTTTATTCCGCCATTCTCAGCCTTTCCACTATGCTGCTTCTGCACATGTTTTCGTAGCATAATGTCGGTATAAGCCATGCAAAAATTAAGGTCACTGGTACAGCCGCAAGCTGAGGCCATATGATAAAGTGGTATGTGAACATCCACATCTGGGATGTTATCGCTTTAACCAGCAGATAGGTTAAAAGTGTTCCAGCTGTAAGGGCAAGTACAAGCGATGTGATGACGTAAAGAACACCTTCCCATATTAGCATTGATTTAAGCTGTTTCCCCGTCATGCCTACTGACTGAAGAATTGCCAGCTCGTTCTTTCTGCTTTGAATTGAAGTTATGACTGCATTAATAAAGTTCAGCAAAGCAATTAGAGCCAGAATGAAGCTCAAAGCAAGACCTACTGTTAAATATGTCCACTTCCATATCGTTGGCAGTGAGGAAAATTACAGGTATACGGCTTTTTTTACGAACTTCCTTGCAGAAATCTAGGCCGTTTCCATCAGGGAAATTAACATCTAGTATTATTAAACTGAAGCTTTCATCAAGTATCTTCTTACCACAGCAGCAGATTCATAAAGAAACCGTACAGCGGATCGATTATCTTATCAGTGATGTTAAAGATAATCAGAATCATCAGAATCAGGAAACCATTGTTATACAAGGTGTAATACCAATTATATTTTCTTAAATCAAAAATCTGAGTCAGGATACCAAACCCGTCCAAAGGCGGCACCGGAAGAAGATTGAATATCATAAGAATAATGTTGATTGCCACTACATATATGAAAATTTCAAGTATAGTTCCGCCTATACCCATATAAAAATCGTAGGACATATTCTTGCTCATCATCCTTGCTATAAAAGCAAACGCAGCCGCAATAACAAAGTTGGTTGCAACTCCTGCAATGGATACTATAAACTCATCCGCCCTTCTGTGCTTATAATACCTTGGATCGATTTCAACAGGCACGCCCCATCCGAAGCCTGCAAACATCAGTGCAATGAATCCTACAGGATCCATATGCTTAAAGGGATTTAGAGTAAGCCTTCCCTGCAGCTTCGGTGTAGGATCTCCAAGAAAGTATGATGCGTATCCGTGAGCCGCCTCATGGAAAGTGAGCCCTATTATTATTCCCGGCAGAATTATCACTTTAGAGTAGAACCACTGCCCCAGAGTCATATTGTTATTTAAAATGTTATCGGCGAGGAGTATAGCAATAACAATCAGCATTGCCGGATTAACATTTCTGAACAGTCTTTGAATTTTTTCTCTCATTTCCTTTTCCTTTCGAATTAAAAATTATTATGACTATTCTATCACATTTCCCACGCCTTTGAAATATTATATATAAAGAAATCTGGCATTTGCCTTTTTGAAAGGTGGTTTTTTATGACTAACACCCTTGTTTGCATTGATGTTTATACCATCAGTGAGGGCGATACACTATATTCTATCGCCGAAAAATATGAACTTCCTGTCAGTCTGCTTATGAAGGTCAACGATATCGATAATCCGTACAATCTTCAGATCGGCACCAGGCTATGTATACCGGGGACAGAGGACCAGCTTCCTGACAGAGAAGAAGAACTGCCACGCAAAACCCATACCGTGGTCGCAGGCGACACACTGTACTTAATTGCAAAAAGGCATGGCGTGAGATTGGATAATCTCATGCGTGCAAACCCGGACATAGACCCGTATAATATGCTGGTAGGGACGATTCTTATTATTCCGGAGGAATAGAATTAAAGCAAATACCCCGACATCAAGTTTTATACTTTTGCCGGGGTATAATCATTCACTGATTTATTTAATAGTAAAATCCGGTGTCCGGATCGGAATATTCCTTTACTCTAACCTCATATGCTTCCATTGCCTCTCTCTCAAATGCGAGAGTTACATCACCTGCTCCCATTTCCTTAAGGAGCCATTTGGCGAATGGCGGGTTCAGCACCAGCAGAGGTCCTATTACATAGGTACCCATAAAGTTGTTTTTTCTTACGCCTTCTCCCATTATATCAGGATTAAGTCCGGGACCGCGCCTGGTTTCAAATACGCTTCCAAAGGCTCCGTCATCCGCATCATCATCTCGCCATGAATGAGTGAACTGACTTTTATAGCCCACAATATCCATCTCTCCAAAGGTTCCCAGATACAGAGAGTTGAATCTGTGCATCATATCACGCTTTGCATGGGTTGGAAAAATCTTGAGCCCACAGTCACGGCTTCCGTCAACGTCTTCGATTTCACCTCCGAAGACCTCCAGTGCATTTCCCGTCACAAGGAAATAAACGCCTTCATTTATCATCTCTATCAGCTTATCTGTATATTCAGAAAGCTTTTCCACGGCCATACGCTGACCCTTTTCAGTTAAAGTTCCCATATAAATTAGAGATGGTGTTTCCTTCATAAACTCCGGCTCTCCCGTTAAATGAGTGTGTACAACCTCAATTTCATGACAGGACTTTTTTAAATATTCTATGTTCTCAAGGTCGCCGTATAGGTTGGCGATTTCAGGGAACAGCACTTCAATTCTGATTTTGCCTTCCATTACTCATCGCCTCCTTTTTCTCCGGCAGTGCCCTTCTTCATCATGTCAAGCACTTTGTCTGCAACTTTTTTCCCCAGAGCAATAGAGTCCGTTCCGTAAAGCACAAACACATTATCATTTTCAAAGAACTTAAGTCTGTCAGGTGCATCTATCTCTTTTTCAGCGTAGGAAAGCCTGTCCTCCGGAACTCCGGCAAGGAGGAGTCTCAGCCTGTGGTCAAGGCGTCTCGGTCCGCAAAGAACTATATTCTTTATTTCATCACGGTTGAGGAATTCAAAATCGCAGTCGTAAAGCCAGCAGGTGTTTTCTGACCAGTGCTTCATATCTCCCTGACAGCTGTTCATGAGAATTATTTCCTTATCTCCCGGCATAGTTGAAATATAGTCAAAGACACGTGATGTGGCAAAAGCATTTTTTTCCTTTGCAAGAAGCCTGTACAGCGTCTTATCTCCCACGTGCTCCTCATCGTATCTGCTACCTACAATATTAAGTTTTTCAAAAAAACCCTGTATTTTTTCATGGGAATATCCCATCTCACGAAGAAGCGCAACAGCGGATACCACGTTGTAAATGTTAAATACACTCTCATTGAGGAGCCTGTAGCATCCCGTTCCTTCTTTATCACGCACTTCTATTTTCATATCATCCAGACTTACATTGATTCCTGCGTAGTCATACTGCGGTGCCTTAAATCCGCATTTCGGGCAAAAAGCCTTTCCGATATGGTTATATCTCAGATATTCGTACTCCAGCCTGCTGTTACATTCAGGACAAATCTGCATATCATTGATTAAGTTGATGCACTCCTTAATGTCTCCCGGCATTTTTTCGATGCCGAAGTAGACACGGCTGTTTTCAGGTGCCACAGCTGAAGAAATCAGATCATCGGCATTGAGAATCAGTTTAGTGGAGCGTGGGATATACTTTGTCAATATTCCGGCTATGTACTCCGGATGCCCGTTTCTCATTATAGAATCACGAGAAAGATTGGTAATAAGCATGTAATCCGGTTTCATATACGGGTACACCCTGAGAGCAGACCTTTCATCCACCTCAAATACACCTATCTTATATTTACACTTTCCCAATATGCTGCTGCCGTAAATAAGGCTCGAAGCTATTCCGGAATTGATGTTGGAACCCATCTTATTGTTTAGAACCTTATGTCCGTCCATGGTCAGCATGTCCAGAAGCATGTTGCATACGGTGGTTTTGCCGTTGGTTCCTGTAACCGCAATAATTTTTTCAGGCTTGTCCGCATATTTCAGAAACTGCGGGCATATTCTCAGAGCCAGAACTCCCGGAAAGTTCGTACCGTTATGTCTTGTTATTTTCAAAGCTACTATTGACAGTTTAGCAGCCCAGAGTGCGATAAAATATCTAAGTTTACCCATTTTTAAATGGTCCTTTCAGTCTTTAGAATTATGTCTTTTTTAATATTTAAATTCAGGTGCTACTTCCTTGATCTTAGGTAAAATGCCTATTCCTCCCGGTGTCTGTCCCGGAAGCTGCCAGAAGTCATGAGCACAGTAGTTGTTTCCTTCGATAATTACAGGACCTGTCGGAGTTATAGCTACGTCCCAGCCTACATAACGCATCTGAGGAACCACTGTAGCCGCCTTCTTTGCCAGCTCAACAGCTTCCTTAACGTATGGCACCTTGTAACCCACAAGCTTGATATGGCTGTAAGGATGCTCAGTGTAATGTATGCCTGCAGTTGTATCTCCGGAATGCGCAGGGAACAGAAACTCTCCCGTTTCCATGTCCACAGGTCCGTGGAGGCCGTAGTTATCAACCACTCTACCGTCCTTACCCATTTTGAATACTGCGTAGAGGCAGTGAGGCTCGCCCTTCGCGTCCAGCATTGTTATAATTCTGATGGTATTTACAGAGAACGGATAAAGCTTGGCTACATCCGGATGATTCTCGATAACATCTTCGATTGTGGCAAAACCTTTTTCACGTACATATTTAAGGAAAGCTTCAGCATCATCGAATTTTTCTGTTTCCAGAAGCTCGCAGCCGATACCGCAGCTGAGGTCCTTCATCTTGGCGAATATTTTTTTACGGCTCTCAAAGAAATTTTTCACATCTTCATCAGATGCCGTCTCAAGGTCTAAACATTCTCTTCCTATGAAATCCTTGAACACTTCATTAAATTCATTCTTATTATTGAAAATGTGAGCATAACTGTGGTCGTTCATGAACATCATAAGCTTTTTGCTTCTGAATCTTGTAAGATAGGTATCCCTCTGCTTTCCGCTAAGATTCCAGAACTCAAAAGTCACATAATCATTATATCCGGCACCGTACCTGGCCATGGAATAAAGCATGTCACAGAAAAGCACAGCTTTATTCTTCCCTGATCTGGTGTGGGCATTATCCAGCACCTTAAAAAACTTCTGAAAACTTGCGCCTTTAAAAACTCTTATATAATACTGCAGTTTATTTTCCATTCCAATACCTCCTATAATTAAGGTTCAATACATTTTATCATATCATACTTTTCGCTTTGCCGCCATAAAAATTCCAAGTATACATAAAAAAGTAAATATCGCGAAGGAAACGTGAAGAGTTTTCATCAGCATTTCCTGCGGTGCCTCCCCCATGCTGTCGCTTCCCATATATATTCCCGATATCGCTGTAACTGCTGACATACTTGCTGTATGTCCCAGAGAACGCATCGTGGACAGAATTGAAGATGCAGTACCATAATCCT
Source organism: uncultured Oscillospiraceae bacterium (assembly GCA_964619875.1). GTDB lineage: Bacteria > Bacillota > Clostridia > Peptostreptococcales > Anaerovoracaceae > SUG1106. The sequence continues at coordinate 24,059 of CAZUFU010000002.1, read as the reverse complement.
CCTTTTTTACGCAGGACATTACAGCATTTGTATTAGGTGTCGAGAACAAAGCGAAACCTACTCCGGAGAGAGCAAGGGTGATGATTGTTTGCGTCAGAGACGAATCCTTCCCTATAAATGTAAATAATCCCAAAGCCACCGCGCAAAACGCCATCCCGGCGGCTGATATTCTGTTAGGCGACACTCTGTCCGAAAGCCGTCCAACCCAAGGAGAAAGCAGCGCCATAATCACTGTGCTTACTGCCAGCACAATCCCTGTCCATTGAGAGGACATTCCTTTTACCAACTGAAGATATATTGACATTAGATATGATATGGCAAAATTGGAGCCGTAATTAACCGTGGCTGCAAAACATGACAATGTAAAAGGAAGATTACTGCAAAGCATCCTTATATCAACCACAGGATTTGCCACCCTTTTTTCCGTCCTTATAAATATAATAAACAAAAAAAGCCCCGCCGCCAGAATGAAAGGGGCTGAAACAGTATTTTTAAAAGCAGAAAGACCGTACATGGACATCACCATAGACATGACAAAAAGAATGTTTCCAGCATAATCAGCCACAGGTTTAACTTTTTCAGATGATGCATACTCCATTCCGGAACCTTTTTGAAGCTTGAGAACCGCGCCACAAAAGGCAACAGCCGATATTGAAGCGGTAACTAAAAAAATCGCTCTCCATCCAAAATGCTGATTAAGAATTCCACCAATTACAGGTCCTGCCGAAAGCCCGGCATATGTGGCGCATGTGGCATATCCCAGAACTTTTCCTCTTTCTTTTTCATCAAAAGCTGCAGCCAGAATTGCAATATTGGTACTGAAAATCATGGAAGCACCTATACCCTGCATCAATCGGAATGAAAGAAACATCCCCATACTGCGGGAGATGACCGCACTCAGTGAGCCTGCAGAAAAAATGAGAATGCCTGTCCTTAGAATTAATACCCTGTCAACTCTGTCGGCAAGCCGTCCAAAAGGCACCGCCAGTGCTGAACATGTGAGCATATATATAGTGACAACCCATCCTACGGTCTGCGCTCCTACCCCAAATTCCTTCTCCAAATCCGGAATTGAAAGGTTCAGAGCGCTTCCCATGAAAGTTGTTATAAATGCTGTTATCACACATACGATAATCGTATTTTTCTGTTCCCTAATCTTTTCCATAGGGATATTTTGTGCTCAATCTACAGTATTATGCAGATAAAATAATCCTTGCCCTCATCACTTATTTTTTGAAGTGAACGCTGTACTTTGCCTCTAAGCGCTTCCGGTACATTATTTACCTTGCTCTCCATCTGTTCCGTAACCATTTCCTTCAGGGATTTTCCAAAAAGATTTGTTTCCCATATATCTTCTTCGCTTCCGAACTGTTCAGTAAGAAGGTTTGCCAGGTCTACCGACTGACTTTCTGTGCCTACCACCGGAGACACCTCTGTTGTTATATCCGTTCTTATTATGTGAAGGCATGGAGCTTTGGCCTTCATTCTGACGCCATACTTGCTGCCCTGCTTAAATACCTCAGGTTTTTCCAAAACCATTTCTGAAAGCTTAGGTGCCACTATGCCATAGTCTGTTCTTCTGGCCTCCTCCAGAGCACTCTTTATGCAGTCATATGCCACCTTGGCCTGTGCATACTCTTTTAGAAGCATAAAAAGCTGGCTGTCATCGGAGACAGGTGCTCCCATAAGTTCTTCAATAACCTTATAATACAAATTTTCATCCAGCTGCGGTTCCAATGTAAGGACCCCATGAGCCATATCCGCTCTGACTATTTTTATTTCTTTTACTATCCTGCCGTCAGCTATGCCGTGACAGCTTTCCATAGCTTCACCAATGGTTTCAAAGGTTCCCATCCAGTTCTTAACGCTTTCTATTATTGTTGTCTTTATCCAGTGAGTTCCTGTGAGTGCATCCAGATATCCGGGAAGCTTGAAGTCAATCTGGCAGCACGGGAACTGATTTATCAGATGTCCGAAAAGTCTGTCAAAATCCCCTTCGTTCATTCTCTGGCAATTGAGAGGTATAATCGGTACGCCGTATTTTTCCTCAAGTTTTCCCGCCAGTTCAATGCATCTGGCACTATCCGGTTCTGAAGAATTTAAAACAGTGACAAAAGGCTTTCCTAGGGTCTTCAGCTGAGCAACCGTCCTTTCCTCAGCTTCTATAAAATTTTTTCTCGGTAAATCGCCGAAAGATCCGTCAGTTGTCACTACAATTCCTACCACAGAATGCTCTGCTATAACTTTTTCTGTTCCCATTTCAGCAGCCCTGGTAAAAGGAATTTTTTCATCCTGCCATGGTGTGGAAACCATTCTCTCATTCCCATCTTCCTTATCTCCAAGTACTCCCGGAACCATATATCCCACACAATCAACAAGACGCACTTTAAGATTCGCGCCGCTCGGAGTCGATATCAGTACAGAATCAGGCGGTATAAATTTCGGTTCAGTTGTGGTTATGGTTCTGCCTTCGCCGCTCTGTGGCAGCTCATCAGTTACTCTTGTTTTTTCGTACCTGTCATTTATCACCGGCAGAACCATAATATCCATGAATCGTCTTATAAATGTGGATTTACCTGTCCTGACCGGTCCGACAACTCCCACATAAATGTCTCCCCCTGACCTTATGCCTATTTCTTCATATATTGATTTATTTATCATAAAAACCCCTCCGCATAACCCTGCTTTTTTTATGAATATATGATGCGGAGGGGTTTGATATTACTTTTTTAAATGTTCATCAGTCAAAAGACACATTACATCAGGCTGTTGAGCTGTTCAAGATACTGATCCTTTCTTCTGGCAAGTTCAGCATCGTAGTTTACTTCTCCACCCTTGTGCAGTTCTTTAAGATATCCGTGGTAATTTCCTATGATGGCACTGTCATTGTAACCCATTATCAGCAACGCAATGTTGGAACACTGGTCTGCAACTCTTTCCAGGTTTGTGATGAGATCAATGAATGCCATGCCGCTCGGAGTAGTGCACTGACCTTTTTTAAGACGATCCACATGACGATCCTTCAGTTTTACTACCATGTCATCGATAACCTCTTCCAAAGGCTCGATATTTCTCGCTTTAATGCTGTCAAGAGTTCTGAATGCCTCAACAGTGATATCTGTAATCTCCATGACTGCCTGCTCGACAATATTAAGTTCCTTAACAGCAACTTCTGAAAGCTCCAGTTTTTCTGCATTTATCTTCTGAGCAACTTCCATAATATTTACAGCGTGGTCTCCAACTCGTTCAAAGTTGGTGCTTGCCTGCATAAGTATGTTGATATGCTGATTATCATGTTCCGTTTCCACATAGCCTGACAGATTAACCAGATAGCTATCCATGGAGTCGGTGAACATATCAAGATTATCCTCGTTTTCATTTATGACAGTTACCCGGCCTTCATCATACTTTTCTACAAGTCTGCAGCTGCGTTTCAGGTTCTTGAGTGCAACCTCGCCCATATGAGTGATTGCTTTGTTGGATTCATCCAGAGCCATAGCAGGAACCTGGAAAAGCTTCTCGTCCGGAACAGCAAGATCAGCTCTGTCTTCTGCGTCAGACGGTTCAGGCTTGATAATCTTAAGGGAAACATTAACCAGAACTCCTGCAAAAGGCACCAGTACCACGGCTGTCAACAGATTGAATATAGTCTGGAAGTTTGCAATGTCTCCGCTGTTTACCACACTGTTCCAGAGTTCCGGAAAACCGCCTGCAGCTTTGATTATAGACATCACCGCCATAAATAAAATCGTTCCGAGCACATTGAAAATTATGTGGACGATACCCGTTCTCTTCGCATCCTTAGATGATCCGATTGAGCATACCATTGCTGTAGTAACACAGGTTCCCAGATTTATACCCATAATCAGAGGATATATCAGATTGAATGACATTGCGCCTGTAACTGAAATGGCCTGAATCATGCCGACTGTAGCAGATGAACTCTGCACAATTACAGTTATCAGCAGGCCTACACCTATGGCCAGAATCGGTCTGTCGCTGAACCTCTGCATGAGGTCTATGAAAGCATCTGACTCAGCCAGCGGCTCTACAGCAGCAGTCATATTTAAAAGTCCTGAAAACAGCACACCGAAGCCGATAGCAATTTCACCGGGAGTCTTGCTCTTTGGAGTCTTTATAAACATCAGGAGTATGATTCCCACTATGGTGGCCAGTGGTGCCAGTGTATCAGGTTTAAAAAATTCCAGTATCATGCTTCCCGAGGAATCGATATCCATCAGTCTGATAATCTGTGCAGTAATCGTAGTACCTATATTAGCTCCCATTACAATGCTGACAGCCTGTTTAAGGTTCAGAATTCCTGCACTTATAAGACCTACAGTAAGAACTATGGTTGCAGTGGAGCTCTGTATAACCGCTGTAACCAGCATACCCGTAATAACTCCCATAACTACATTCTGGGTTGCCTTACCCAAAACACTTTTAAGAGCAGAACCCGACAGGTTCTTTAATCCGTCTCCCATAACCTCCATTCCGTAGAGGAACATTGCCAATCCGCCCAGGAGCTTGATGACCGAAAAAATATTCATTACTTGAATTTCCTTTCCTAAAATAACACTAATTATCTTTATTCTGAAACAACCTCACCCTCAAGGCTGAAGGTGTTTGATGCAGTAATCCTGACATTAACAACCTTTCCTGTCATTTCCGGCGAACCACGGAAATTAACCAGTTTAAATGTCTCAGTCCTGCCGCCGTATGTCTTTGAATTAGTCTTTGAAGGTCCATCGACAAGCACCTTTTCAATCCTGCCAACATAAGCAGCGTTCTTTTCCGCAGATATTCTGTTGATTACATCCACAAGTCTGTTGAATCTTTCGTGTTTAACCTCTTCAGGAATCTGATCTGCATATTCCGCCGCAGGTGTACCCTTTCTCACCGAATAAAGGAATGTAAAGGCGGAGTCGTATCGAACTTCCTCACACAGACTCAAAGTTTCTTCAAACTCTTCTTCTGTTTCCCCGGGGAACCCTACTATTATGTCTGTCGAAATTGCCATGTCAGGATCCACTTCCCGAAGTTTTCTTACCAGTTCGAGATAATCTTCTCTGGTATATCGTCTGTTCATCTGCTTCAGCACCCTGCTGGAACCGGCCTGAACAGGCAGATGGAAATAATGACACAGTTTTTTGCACTCTCTGAAGGCTTTTATGAGCTTGTCCGAAAGATCCTTGGGATGACTGGTCATAAAACGAATACGTTCTATACCCTCTACCTTGTCAATGAGGTATATGAGGTCGGTGAAGTCACAGGTTCCAAGTCCTGTTTCGCTCTCCCCCTTATAGGAATTAACATTCTGACCAAGGAGAGTTACTTCCTTAACTCCGTCAGCGGCAAGTTCTCTTATTTCCCGTATAATGTCCTCCGGTTTTCTGCTGCGTTCCCTTCCTCTTGTATACGGAACGATACAATATGTGCAGAAATTATTGCAGCCGTACATTATGTTTACAAAAGCTTTGTGCTTGAAAAGTCTTTCTGCAGGCAATCCTTCTACGATGGCTCCGCCTTCCGGCCATACGGAAAGCTGTTTCTGCTTTTCGTTATAAAGATTGTCAAGAAGTTCGGGCAGCTCATGTATGTTATGAGTCCCGAAAATAATATCTACCCAGGGATATTTAGCTTTCAGCGTGTCTATAATGTGCTGCTGCTGCATCATGCAGCCGCATACGCAGACAGTAAAATTGTCCCTCTGCTCCATCTTCTTCTTTTTAAGCTGTCCCAGTGTTCCAAAAAAACGCTTGTCAGCATTTTCCCTGATGCTGCATGTATTGAATATGACAATATTAGCATCTTTTCTCTCCTTCGTCTGCACATAGCCCCTTTCCAGAAGCATTCCGGCAAGAGTCTCCGAGTCATGCTCGTTCATCTGGCAGCCGAAGGTGGTAATGTGAAATTTCTTTTCCAATTATCTGGTCTACCCTTTCTGTCAAAATATCAAATTATATGCATTTCGTTTTTCATCTCTCTGCCCATGAGATAGGATACCGCACTGCGTGCATCCATTTCACCGTGAATCACTTTGTAGATACTTTCGGTTATAGGCATATCTATATTATATCGCTGCGCCAGCGCATAAGCGGCCTCTGCTGTAGAAATACCCTCAACTACCATCCCTATTCTGTCAGTAGCCTCATCAGGATTTACTCCTTCGCCTATAAGTATGCCGCAGCGTCTGTTTCTGGAATGCATGCTGGTGCAGGTTACAATCAGGTCTCCTATTCCGGTCAGTCCTGAAAATGTCTTCATCTCTGCACCCATAGTGAGCCCCAGTCTTGTCATCTCGGTGATGCCCCTTGTCATCATGGCTGCCTTAGCGTTGTCGCCGAAACCAAGTCCGTCTGAAATACCTGCACCGAGAGCAATAATGTTTTTTAGAGCTCCTCCCAGTTCCACGCCTGCCAGATCCTCATTAGTGTAAACTCTGAATCTGTCAGTGAAGAATATTTCCTGAATCTCCATAGCAAGGTCATGGTCTGTGCCTGCAACAGCTACCGTGGTAGGAAGCTGCCTGGCCACCTCCTCCGCATGAGAAGGTCCCGACAGTGCCACATATTTTATGTCCGGCACAATTTCCTCTGCAACCTGAGAAAGCCTCAAAAGCGTTCCTTTTTCTATTCCCTTGGCAACATTTATAACGGGAACAGAATGATTGAAATAATCCGCCGCCTCTTTGAGAACTTTCCTGAAGCTCTGTGCCGGAACAGCGAACAGAAGATAATCTTTGTCTGTCGCAGCTTCCCTCAGATTGTCAGTAAACTTTATTTTATCCGAAAGCTTTACTCCCGGAAGATAATGACTGTTTTCCCCTGTCTGTATTATATTTTCCACCTGCTCCTTTTTTCTGGCCCAGACAGTGACATCATGTTCCTTACCTGCCAGTACTGTAGCAAGCGCCGTTCCGAAGCTTCCTGCACCGATAACACCTATTTTTTTATGATTGTACATTCTCTTCTCCAATTACTTCTTAAATGACATCTTCGGCTCTTCTCCTCTGATGAGTCTTCCTATATTGGCTCTGTGTTTTATAAGTACAATCAGAGCCATAAGTGAGCCTACCCAGATAAAATCAGGTTCAATGAACCAGCAGAGGAACGGGAAAGTGACTGCACCCAAAAGAGATCCAACAGACATCCTCTGTGTAATAGCAAGACCTACAGCTACTACTGCCAGAGCAGCAAGCCCCAGCATCCAGTTTACAGCCAGCAGAGCTCCGAAGGCTGTAGCAACTCCCTTTCCGCCCTTAAAGCTGTAAAAGCAAGGCCAGATATGGCCGCAGAAAACAGCCATAGCACATAGATAGCCCACCTCATCGCCTCCCATGAGTCTGCCTATAACAACCGCCAGAACCCCTTTGCCTATATCGATGACAAGGGTTATGAGAGCAGCTTTCTTCCCCAGTACCCTGAGAGCATTGGTGGTTCCTGCGTTTCCGCTGCCTTCCTTTTTTATGTCGATTCCGTGCAGCTTTCCCAGTATGATGGACGGTGAAATGTTGCCCAGAAGATACGCAATAACAACCGAAACTATTATTTTCCAGACGGGTGTTCCCGTAGTTATCAATACCATGTCAGCCATATAAAGTACCTCGTCCTACTCCTCTTTCTCGCCCTTTTCTCTAAACACAAACTTTATAGAAGTTCCCTCGAAGCCGAAACCCTCTCTGATTTTGTTTTCCAGATATCTGGCATATGAAAAGTGCATAAGCTCCCTCTTGTTTATCTGGAAGCTGAAAAGCGGCGGTTTAACCGCAACCTGTGTCACGTAGTATATCTTCAGTCTTCTGCCCTTGTCCGAAGGCGGCTGTTTCATCATAGTTGCATCCGCAATCAGACTGTTAAGCTGGCCTGTAGGAACACGCATCGCACGCTTTTCAGCCACATATTTGGCCATCTCAATAACCTGGAACACTCTCTGCTTATCCTTTACCGAAATAAACACCGACGGCGCATAGGACATGAACTGCATTTCCGCTTCAATGAGCTTCCTGAAGTCTCTCATGGTGTTGGTCTCCTTTTCAATCAGATCCCATTTGTTTACGACCACAACAATTCCCTTGCCGGCCTCATGAGCAACTCCTGCAATCTTTTTATCCTGATCCGTGATGCCTTCGGCAGCATCGATGACGAGAAGACACACATCACATCTCTCAATAGCAGCTACCGCTCTTACCACACTGTATCGCTCTATATCCTCGTTAACCTTGGACTTTCTTCTGATACCGGCTGTATCAATTAAAATATATTTATCGCCGTCCTTCTCAAAAGGTGTATCTATGCTGTCTCTTGTTGTTCCTGCAATAGGTGAAACTATTACACGGTTTTCTCCCAGGAGGCAGTTAATCAGAGAGGATTTTCCTACATTAGGCTTACCGATTACGGCAATCTTGATAGTATCCTCATCCTCTTCCTCAAAGTCATCAGGAAAGCTCTCGACTATCTCGTCAAGCACATCACCGAAGTTGAGCATATTGGCTGCAGAAATCGGAATAGGTTCTCCCAGTCCAAGTTCATAAAAGTCGTAGAAGTCATCCGGCAGCTTGGAAGGGTTATCAATTTTATTGACCACCAGTATAACTTTCTTGCCGGTACGCATGAGCATGTTTGCTACTTCCCTGTCAGCATGAGTCAGACCGTCCTTCCCGTCGGTGATGAAAAGAATTACATCAGCCATATCCATGGCAATCTGAGCCTGCTCTCTCATCTGTGAAAGTATTACATCTGCACTGGAGGGTTCAATACCGCCTGTGTCAATAAGTGCGAAGTGAACCGAATTCCACTCTGCTTCTGCATAAATTCTGTCTCTCGTCACTCCCGGCGTATCTTCAACAATGGATATTCTTTTTCCGACTATTCTGTTAAAGAAAGTAGATTTGCCCACATTGGGTCTCCCTACGATGGCAACTATAGGTTTACTCATCAAATATTCCTCCTATAAAGGTTTCAGGCACAAATTCCTCAAGGTCCTCAATGCCTTCTCCCACTCCAATAAATTTTATCGGCATGTCAAATTCCTCTGATATGGTTATAGCTATGCCACCCTTGGCAGTGCCGTCCAGCTTTGTGAGGACAATACCTGTAATGTCCGCAACCTGGCCGAATTCACTGGCCTGTGAAACTGCATTTTTACCTGTGGTCGCATCAAGAACCAGAAGGGTCTCTCTTTCTGCTTCCGGAAATTCTCTTGATATAACCTTATTCATCTTTTCCAGTTCGTTCATCAGATTCTTTTTGTTCTGAAGACGTCCCGCTGTGTCGCATATCAATACATCAATATTTTTAGCTTTTGCGGACTGGATAGCATCATAAATCACAGCAGACGGGTCTGCTCCCTCCTGATGTCTTATAACATTTACGCCGTTTCTCTCTCCCCATATAACAAGCTGTTCTGCCGCAGCTGCTCTGAAAGTGTCGGCGGCGGCCAGCATAACCGTCCTGCCCTGTTTCCTGCACTTATGTGCAAGCTTGCCTATGGTTGTAGTTTTGCCGCCTCCGTTGATCCCTATCATAAGGATCACAAGAGGAGTCTTTTCACATAGCTTATGGCGCTCACCCTTGTCAACAGCTTCGGTGAGAATTGATTTCAGCGCCTTGGTTACACCATCAGGACTGGTTATGTAGTCCTTTTTGATTTTTTCCCTCAGCCTGGTCATCACATTCATGGTGGTGTCCATACCAATGTCAGATGTTATGAGAATTTCTTCAAGTTCATCCATCAGATCCTCATCGACTTCAGCCCTTGCCATTACCGCATCGGCAATTTTTTCACTGAGTCTTCCGAAGAAAGATTTTTTTTCACTAAATAGAGACATTTTTTCTCCTCTCGCTTATCGTTATAAATCAATTTTATCTCCCAGTCTCAAGGAAATCACCTTGGATATGCCCTGTTCAGGCATGGTTACACCATAAAGCACATCTGCATGCTCCATAGTCGCCTTCTGGTGAGTTACTATCGCAAACTGTATTTCATGGAACTTTTTCAGATAAGCGGCAAATCTGTCGATATTGGCATCGTCCAGAGCAGCCTCAACCTCGTCCAGAATACAGAACGGTGTCGGCTTGGTCTTGAGTACTGCAAACATAAGGGCGATGGCAGTCATAGTTTTCTCGCCGCCGCTCATAAGATTGATGTTCTGCAGCTTTTTCCCCGGCGGCTGTGCTATGATTTCAATTCCTGCCTCTAGAGGGTTGTCCTCGTTGTCAAGCCTCAGCTCCGCGTGTCCGCCTCCAAAAAGCTCCTTGAATATATCCTCGAAGTTCACTACCACCTGATCAAAGTTTTCCTTGAATCTTGTCTTGATAGTCCGTTCCATATCATTTATTATGGCTCTCAGTTCATCCATGGCTTCGGTGATATCTGCACGCTGCTCGGTAAGGAAGCCGTATCTTTCGCTAACTTGCTCGTATTCCCTGATAGCTCCGACGTTGATATCGCCCAGTTCTCTCATGCGGTTTCTGATTTCTCTGCTTTCCTTTACGGCAGGAGCTAATGCAAAATCCTCTTTTTTCAGTTCCAGAGCCTGAGCATATGATATTTCGAACTCATCCCAAAGCTTTTCCTTGATGGTATCCAGCTGTGTTTCGTTCTTGGCAAGCTTGATTTCCTGCTGATATTTCTGATCCTGATATGCGTTCAGGCTATCTCCTACAGAATATAATTCAGAGCTGAGATTGTTCAGTTCTTCTACCAGAACTGCCTTTTCCTGTGATATACGGGATATGTAATCCTCCAGTTCAGACTTTTCTTCACCTAGAGTTCTTACTTTATCACCCACATCCTCTGAGTTGAAAAGCAGTTTGTTTTTCTCTTCTTCCAGGGCTTCCAGCATATCATTCCTGTCATCGATCTGAATCGTAAAATCATCAATAGCATCCTGAATACGGCTGAGAAGCTGGCATACTGATTCATATTTATTTTCTCTGTCGGTCTTTGCAATTCTGGCCGCAGTAATCTCTTCAGCTGCTGCACTGACCTTTTCTTTTACCTTTTCATATTCTTCAATTTTTTCGTTTATTGCTCCATCAAGACGATTTATCTCTTCCTCTGCCTCGTCAGCCTGACGGTATGCCTCCTCCGACATTTTTACCGCATTGGCAAAATCCTGCTCGATAGCTGACAGTTCTCTCTCCTTTTTGGCAGTATTCTGTTCCGCATCCTTTCCGCTTTCCTCCAGCATATTAAGCTTTGCAGCAATGTCAGCAGCCTCGATTTCCATATCCCTACGTCTTGTCTCAATGGCGTCCGTCTCTGCCGCAAGTTCCTCAGCTCTCTTCTTTTCAAAATCAAGCTGTTCTTCTGTTCTTTTATAATCATTTTTCAGAGAATCTATGCTGCCTGTGAGCTTTTCTATCTCACTGCGGCGTGCCAGAAGGTTAGCTGTGGCATTTTTATATTTACCGCCGGTAATTGCACCACTGGCATTGATTATTTCTCCATCAATAGTTACGAATCTGAGTCCGCTTCCGCCCGCTTTGGAAAGCGCTATTGCTCTGTCCATATTATCTACTACGGCAACTCTGCCGAGGAGATACCTGAAAATCCCTTCATATTTTTCATCGTATTCAACTAAATCGGCTGCAATACCTCTGAAACCCGGTGCCCCGCTTATTGCTCTGTTTAAATTCACAGGCGAGGATTTCACCGATTCTATAGGGAGGAAAGTCAGCCTTCCTGCCTTATTTGACTTGAGCAGGTTGATAGCCTCCTTAGCATTGACATCTTTTTCGCAGACGATGTTCTGCATACCTGCCCCCAGAGCGGTTTCCACTGCAATCTCAAGTCCTGACGGAACTTTCATCAGCTCTGCCACTACTCCGTCAATACCCCTGATGCCTGATTTCATAATGAATCTTACCGCACCATTATATCCTTCATAATTGTTTTCCATCTCTTCGATGGTCTTTTTTCTGGACGTGAGCTGACTTTCTCTTATTTTGATATCTTCTGCATCTGCTGTGAGTTTTTTAATATTGTCGCTGCAGATTAGACTGTCTGCTCTCAAAGTATTAAGTTGCTCTGAAATCTGCTTCAGTATGAGGGAATTTTCTTTCTGACGGGTTTTTGTCTTCTCGACAGCCTCTCTGAAAGCCTTTGTGTTTTCTTCTATTTCAGCGCCCTCTGATAAAATCTGCTCTTTTCTTTTGATGAGAGATTCCTTGTAGCTGTCCATACTCTTGGCTTCAGAACGCTTCGCAGACACTTTGCTGTGAAGGGCAAACATCTGATTTTTTTCATTTTCTATGTTCTCTGAAAGCTTAAGAGATTCCTCTGTTATCTGATTGTATGCCTCTACCTTTGCACCAAGTCTTTCCTGCTCTGCTTTAAGTTCTGCCAGAACAGAATCCTTATTATCTTCAAGTTTCTCCGCATTTTCGGCTTCTCTTGCAAGCTTCTCCTCCAGCTGATTTATCTCTTCCTTTATTCTGGCGTAATCTCTGTCGAATCCCGCTGCCTTCTCACTGTCAAGCTGGTTTTTGCTTGTAAGTCTGTTTATTTCCTCAACCTTGGTCAGGAGCTTGTCCCTTGCTTGGCTTCCAAGCTGCTCCAGACTTTCGTTTCTGGCCCTTCCTGCCGTAAGCTTTTCATCTATTTCCCGTTTTCTGGCAGTAAGCTTTTCAATATTTTCAGCAAGCTGCCCCGCATCCTCTTTGAGCGCTGTGTTTGAACTATCCAGCTTTTCAACATTCTTTAGGGTGATGTTTATTTCCAGCTCTCTGTACCTGTCCTTTAACTCCAGATACTCTTTAGCCTTGGAACTGTCCTCCCTCAGCCCATCTATTCTTCCTTCTATTTCACCGATTATATCGTTTACTCTTTCCAGATTTGCATTGGCACCTGCAAGCTTTCTTTCTGCCTCCGCTTTTTTGCTTTTATACATGACAACGCCGGCGGCTTCTTCAAAGATCTCCCGCCTGCTTTCAGGTTTGCTGCTTACTATTTCAGCGATTTTGCCCTGACCGATTATAGAATATCCGTCAACACCAATGCCGGTGTCCATAATAAGTTCTCTTATGTCCCTAAGACGGCAATGATTGTTGTTTATAAGATATTCGCTCTCGCCGGAACGATACATCCTCCTGGTAATAGCAACTTCATTATAATCTATAGGCAGAATTCCCGTAGAATTATCTATTACCAGAGTTACCTCTGCCATGCCTCTCGACTTTCTGCTGGCGGTACCGGAGAAGATAACCTCCTCCATCTTGCCGCCTCTCAGCATCTTCGGACTCTGTTCCCCCAGAACCCATCTTATAGCATCGCTTATATTGCTCTTTCCGCTTCCGTTAGGGCCTACGATACATGTCACACCCTCATGAAATTCTATGACAACAGGTTCAGCAAATGACTTGAACCCGTGCATTTCCAATCTTTTAAAATACATCTAAAAAATTTCTCCTCTCTTGAGCGTGGCAAGTGTTTCCCTGGCAGCATTCTGCTCAGCTTCCTTCTTGCTTTTTCCTGAGCCGCTGCCAAAGCGTTTTCCGTTACATTCCATATGAACGAAAAAGGTTTTGTCGTGGGCAGGTCCCTCCTCACGATCTATTACATATATGATATTTACCGGCATTCCTCCGCTCTGCAGTACTTCCTGCATTTCGGATTTATAATCGAGAAAAATTTTTCCTTCCACGGCCTCGGTTATAGTATCCTCAAAAAGCCGCAGAACAAAACTTCTGGCCTCCCCATAGCCTCCATCAAGATAAATGGCCCCTATCACAGCCTCTGTCGCATCTGCCAGAATGGAATCCTTAGTTCTGCCGCCTGCAGTCTCTTCACCATGTCCCATATTCATATAGCTTCCAAGCTCTATTTTTCTCGCAGCATCAGCCAAAGCCTTCTCACATACTATCAGTGCTCTTGTCTTAGTGAGCCTTCCTTCACTTTCATTTGGCATCCGATGAAAAAGTTCCACACTTATTATCGCGTCCAGAAATGCGTCGCCCAGAAATTCAAGGCGTTCATTATCTTTATGCTTTGTGTTTTTTTCACGATTAAAAGAGCTGTGAGTAAGAGCCCTCTCCAGAAACTCATGATTTTTGAACCGATATCCTATTGTTTTTTCCAGTTGTACATTATTCACTTAAGGTTATCTCCTCGATTTCAAGTACAGAATTCTGAATTGTCTCTATTACTTTTCCTTCAACAAACGGAATTCCTTTCAATATTGTATTCTTCACAGCGTTGGCACTTGATGAGCCGTGCATCTTCACAATCGGACCTTTAACTCCCAGAATAGGAGCACCGCCGTATTCCGAATAGTCAAATTCTTTTTTCAGTTCTCCCAGTTTATCGATGAGAAGCGCTGCTCCAAGTTTTGCCTTTACGCCGTCTGTGAATTTTTTCTTTATAACCTGCAGAATGTTCCAGGCGAGTCCCTCTGTAAGCTTCAATATCACATTACCGGTAAATCCGTCGCACACTATGACATCGCATACACCCTTCGGAATCTCTCTTGCCTCCACGTTTCCTATGAAATTCATATTGCTCTGTTCCAAAAGCTCGTAGGCAGCCTTGGTGAGAGTGCTTCCTTTTGCCGCTTCTGTTCCTATATTTACAAGGCCGACTCTAGGTGAAGTTCTGCCCACTACTTTTTCCATATATATATTGCCCATTATGCCGAATTCCAGCAGATTGTTAGGCTTGCATTCCGCATTGGCGCCTGCATCAATCAAAAGGTCAGCTTCGCCTCCCACTATAGGGTAGATGCTGGCAAGTGCGGGCCGGTCAATACCCTGAATTCTTCCCAGAATGAAGAGTCCTCCTGATAAAAGAGCACCTGTACTTCCTGCAGATATGAAAATATCTCCATCGCCGCTTTTCACCATGTTGATGCCCTTCACTATAGATGAATCTTTTTTTGAACGCACTGCTCTTACAGGCGCTTCGTCGTTGGTTATGACTTCACGTGCATCCGCCACAGTTATTTTATCGTGATTGTATTTGTATTTTTTAAGTTCCTGATTTATTAGTTCTTCCTGTCCTATTATTACTATTTCGTGGTCAATTTCTTTTGATGCAAGAACTGCACCCTCTACAACTGCACCTGGAGCATTATCGCCACCCATGCCGTCTAAAATAATCCTCATAGGAAAACCTCCTGTAATGTACATACTTATACGAATTTTATCATAGCACAAAAAAAGAAAAAAGCCAATAAAATGGCTTCATTTTTCTTCATTATTTTAATAATTTAGTCCGATCATTATCTGAAGGACTGCACGTCAAAAAATGTGCTTCTTTCCAAAAAGCACTTTGCCTGAAACAGGTTTTCTTCTAATGCATTGCTTAAATCAACTGAGCAAGGGATTTCTTTTTAAGCTCCGTCTCAATCAGTTCCTCTATCCGCATGCACTCGACATGCAGTGCACAAGGCGACTCACAATTCAAGGGACAATTATAGCCCTCCCGCATGCATTTGTTTACCACAGGCCCCGGTTCAATGGCATTTTTTAAATCCCAAAGAGTCAAATCGCGAGGATCAGCCTTTAGGAAATATCCGCCATTAGTACCCCTCTCTGCCGAAACAATATCAGCCTTCTTCAGCTTGCCGAGAATCTTGCGTGCAAAATCTCTGCTCATGCACTCTGCCTTCTCAATCTGCGCAGCATTGGAAATCCTTGTTTTATTAAGCTGTCTGATAATCCGAACCGCGTAGTCAAGTTCACGTGAAATAATCATTGCTTTAATCTCCTCAAAAGCCTCCCAGTATGTAGTATAGCATATTCAAAAAATTTTTTAAATAGTTTTTACTTTTAATTTTATTTTAATTTTACAATGTTAAAGTGTGTACAACAGAGAAATAATTCCAAAATCATTAATTAAATATAAGGGGGTTAATATTATGGCAACAACATTAAACAACGTAAAGAAAAAAGTCGCAGCAGTCGCTCTGACGACCGCACTGGCAATAACGCTCATTCCGACAGGAATTGATTCCGCTTATGCTGAGACATCTTCTCCACTTGCAGTTCCTTCCGGAATCAGAACCGCTGCCAGAGACGATGACGAACTGACTCTTACATGGAATTCTGTGGAAGGAGCTCAAGGTTATGAAATTTACCGTTATTCACCTACCTATGATAAATGGGTAGAAGTAGAAAGAACAACTAATACCTATGATGAAATTGAAGATTTGCTTTCAGCAAACATCTACAGTTTCAAAATAAGAGCTTTCGCCCAGGATGCATCCGGCAATTACTTATACAGTGGTTTTTCCGATACCTACAAAACCATTACCTCTCCAAAGGATGTGAACAATCTTCGCGCTGCTTCCAAAACGACCAGCAGTGTGACACTTAAATGGAATTCCGTCAAGAGGGCCGACAAGTATCAGGTTTACAAATATAATAAAACTACCGGCGAATGGGACAGACTGATTACTACTTCCAAGACATCATACAAAGTGTCAGGTCTTTCGTCCGGAACAACATACAGGTTCAAGGTTCGTCCTTACAGAGAAGCTTTTGGAAAAAAATACTACGGAGACTTTGAAGACGTCAGCGTAAAAACTGTAAGCAGCTCTTCCGCATCATCCAGTTCCGGATATATCGGTAAGACCAGGGCTAAGCAGATTGCGCTGGAAAAAGCAGGGGTGAGCGCTTCAAAGGCTGAATTCACAATTGTCAAGCTCGACTACGATGATGGAATAAGAGTGTACGAAGTTGAATTCTACGCAGGTGACTTCCAATACGAGATTGAGATCAATGCACGTACAGGTGTTGTCCGCGATTACGATAAGGACTTCAGATGGGATGACTGATAACACAGGTAAAAAAGAGACGGTAAAAAAAGTTGGGGCTGCAAAATCAGCCCCATTCTTTTTGCTCCTGTTTAAACATCCAGTTTCATATCGCCGCAGTTTATCCACTTCTTCTTTCTCATGAATTCAGAAAAAATCAGTGTGATAACCGCAGGAAGAATAATCTGTATTACCAGAATTTTTATCAGTACAATTTCTGTAGGTTCTGAAGCCGTCATAGTCTGCCATGTCATAATCTGTCCTACCAGACCCGCAGTTCCCATGCCTGAACCCGTAGCATTGTTAGTCATGTGGAACACCATCGTTGAAACGGGACCTAAAATTGCACTTGACAGAATTGCCGGAACCCATATAACAGGTTTTCTTACTATGTTAGGTACCTGAAGCATGGACGTTCCTATTCCCTGTGCCACCAGTCCTCCCATACCGTTTTCTCTGAAGCTTGCAACTGCAAACCCCACCATATTGCAGCAGCATCCTACAGTAGCGGCACCTGCAGCCAACCCGGAAAGATTAAGTATAACACCTAGAGCTGCAGAACTTATTGGCAGCGTCAATATCATTCCCATGAGAACGGATACTATTATTCCCATGAGGAAAGGCTGTTGTTCGGTTCCCCAGTTTATCATGCTTCCGAGAGCCGTCATAAAGCCAGAAATCGGCGGTCCCAGAATCAGACCTGCCGCAGCGCCGAATCCTATAGAAACAAGTGGTACAACCAGAATATCAACCTTGGTTTTTCCTGATACAAGATGCCCCATTTTGATTCCTATGTATGCAGCAAGAAAAGCACCCAGTGGTTCTCCCGGTCCAGCCAGCACTATAGTTCCCTCAACCAGTACCGTCCCTGCCAGAAGCTTACTTGCAAAAGCTCCTATCATTCCTGTAATTGCAGCCGACACAGTAACAAGTGTACTTTCTTTAAAACGGCATGCCACACCCACACCTATACCTGCACCGGTCATGGCTGCTGCCATCTTTCCCATGAGGTATATCATATCACCTGCACTTCCGCCGATGAGCAATCCTATCTGCTGTATAATCGTCCCAACAATCAGTGTAGCAAACAGCCCATGAGCCATGCCTGTCAATCCGTCAATAAAAATTCGATTTAAATACTTCTTCATTTTATTATATCAGTTCTCCCATAAAATGTTTTTTATACGTCAGATTTATCATTATACATCAAATTATTCAATTTGTCCGCTTTTTTTGTTGCACGACTGATAAAAATGTGGTAGAATAACCCTGTTAAATCGCCATGGGGCATTAGCGCAGCTGGGAGCGCGTTTGACTGGCAGTCAAGAGGTCAGGGGTTCGATCCCCCTATGCTCCACCATAAAACGGAGTGGTCATCTGGCCATTCCGATTTTTTCTTTTAATAATAAAAGTATTGAGGTAAGACATGAAAAATTCAAAAACTGTACGTGCTATACTGCTTTGTCTCTTAACTTCCCTTCTTTTCGGACTAAGCTTTATTTTTATCAGAATGTCCGTAACAGAGGTTTCCGTATTGACCATGCTTTCATGGAGACACATGATTGCGCTGGCTGCCATGACAATATGTGCTAAAGCAGGCATTTTTAAAATCGACCTGAAAGGCAAAGATATAAAGCCTCTTTTAAAACTAAGCATATACCAGCCTATTCTATATTACATATTTGAATCTGCCGGTGTAAAAAACACTACAGCTTCCGAAAGTGGTATCATGATAGCCACAATTCCCATAGTCACAATGATATGTGCAGCAATCTTCCTTAAGGAAAAACCTTCCAAACTGCAGGCCCTGTTTATAGTTTTAACTGTTTTGGGAGCCGTCCTGGCCGCAGGTGTCGGTGGAGTGCAGGCTTCCAGCAATTTTATTGGATATGGTTTTCTGACTCTGGCCATTCTTTGTGATGCAGGTTTTTCACTCACAACACAGTCAATACATGGTTTTACCAGTTCAGAGAGGACTTACGTTATGTGTGCTTCCGGTGCCGTCGTGTTCACTGCAGGTGCATTGGTTGAACATATCGCATCCGGTACAGTCATAGAATTTATCACCCTGCCTTTTACCGACACGGGATTTCTCATCTGTCTGCTGTACCTGGCAATCGGATGCAACATTATCGCATTTCTTTGCATAAACTACTCAATATCTATTATCGGAGCCACCAGGCGATCTGCATTCGCCGGGCTTTCAACTGTAGTTACTATGATTGCAAGCGTCATAATTCTTGACGAAACAATTTTACCGCTTCAGATTTTGGCAGCAGCGCTCATTCTGATCGGTGTTACAGGAGTAAATATGGTTGGAATCATGAATGAAAAAAAGCCGCAGTGAAAATTGCGGCTCTGTTTTTTACCTTAGGTTAATCTTTACTTGTACTCTTCTCTAAGTTTTTTGATGAGTTCATCAATTCTGTGAACAACTTTGACAAAATCGTCCTCTTTATATCCCCTGGTAGTCATCGGAGCTGTACCGATTCTTACTCCGGAGGTTTCCTTAGGGGTTCTCTTTTCACAAGGCACACAGTTCTTATTAAGAGTGATTCCAATCTCATCACATCTTTCCTGAAGAACTCTTCCGCTGAAAGGTTCGTCTGACAGGTCAAGAAGAATCAGATGGTTATCGGTGCCTCCCGTAACAATCTTATAACCTAATCTGATGAATTCATCAGACATGGCCTTGCAGTTCTTTACAACCTGATGAACGTATTCCTTGTATTCAGGCCTTAACGCTTCTTCAGCGCATACTGCCTTACCTGCAATGATGTGTTCAAGCGGGCCTCCCTGTGCGTAAGGGAAAACTGCACTGTCAACCTTTTTAGCTAGTTCAGGTCTTGCGAAGATAAGACCTCCGCGAGGACCTCTCAAGGTTTTATGGGTTGTAGTAGTTACTATGTCAGCATATCCGAACGGTGATGGGTGAGCCCCTCCCGCAACCAGACCAGCGATATGTGCCATATCCACCATGAAATATGCTCCTACTTCCTTGGCTATTTCAGCAAAAGCAGGGAAATCGATAATTCTGGAGTATGCGGAAGCACCTGTCATGATGAGCTTAGGTCTGCATGCAAGAGCTTTCTTCCTTACATCAGCCATATCGATGAAGCCTCTTTCATCTACATCATAAAAAACCATATTGTAAAGCTTGCCGCTGAAATTTACAGAAGAACCGTGAGTAAGGTGTCCTCCATTGTCCAGGCTCAGTGAAAGAATGGTGTCTCCCGGATTCAGAATAGATTTATATGCTGCAAAATTAGCCTGAGAACCGCTGTGAGGCTGTACATTCACGTGATAGTCTGTATCAAATACCTTTCTCCACATATCACAGCAGTATTCTTCAAGCTGATCTATAAATTCTGTTCCACCATAGTAACGGCTTGTATTGCCGGAAGTACGTACATAGGGATATCCTTCTGCATATTTCCAGGACAGACAGCTGCCGCATGCAGCCAGAACCGCTTCTGAGCAGTAGTTTTCGGAAGCTATAAGCTCCACATTATTCTTCTGGCGATTGTATTCCTTTTCAATCAGGGCGCCCACTACCGGCGATGTTTTCTTAATCAGCTCAATATTATCAATATTGTATGTGCTGTTGTCGTTTCCGTTAACGTCGAACATTTTACTTTTCCTCCAATTATTTCATCAATACTCATAATTTTACCACTTTACCTTTTTGAAATCAATAGAAAAAATCACCCTGCATGGATAGGAGAAAAATATAAAATTTTTTGCGATGGTAATTGTTTTATCATATTTCTTCGATTTTTACAATGGATACCTCAAAAGCCTTTCTCATCTCCGAGGAACCGTCATCCAGTTTTTTTCTATATTCTCTGCTCTGAATTCTCCCTTCAACGGAAAGCTTTGTCCCCACACCAAGGCTCTCAGCGTATCCTGCATTTCTTCCCCAGGCAATACACGGTATGTAGTCTGATTTATTATACATCCTGTTTACTGCCATCATCAGATCGCATATGTCCCTGCCGAGAGGGGATGTTCGTTTAAGAGGCTCTTTGCAAAGAAAGCCTTCCAAATATACATAGTTTTCATTATACCCGAAATTCTCGCTCAGATATATTTCTTTGGCAAATACAACTACGTTAAGCTTGTTTCTCCCCTCCGAAAGTTCATTGTATGTCCTCACCTGCCCTTTTATCTCTACGAAATCGTTGAGTCTGGGCGGATTGTCAAAAATAAGCCTTTCAGATACCATGATATTTATTTCGTCTATGTAGCCGCTGCGCCGTTCTATTCCCAGCACAAAGGTATAAAAGATCTCTCCATAGGTTTTGTGGCTGTATTTAAGCTCCGAAAGCACTGCCCCGCAAAGTTCCGCAATATTACTTTCCATATTTTTCCTCCATAGTTTTAGTGTCTATACATTTTATTATGACGGAGGAAAAGTATTCCTAAATGAAGCAAAACCTCGCCCTTTACAGCGAGGTCTTTCTCAAGAAAATATTTATATATTTGTTCGCCAGTGCCACTACTACAAATCCAAGTGAAATAGCCAGGGCGATAGTCAGCGCAGCAACGCCGCTGGTGGCGAATAATTCCTCATCCTGTTCCACCATTCCCAGCATGGTATAGTAGAGACTTCCTCCAGGGATCAGAGGAACAGCCGCTGCCGTCAGGAAAATAGTCGCAGGAGCCTTATTTACTCTTGCCATTATCTCCGCATATATTCCTACAAAGATGGATGCCACCAGATACGGAACAAAATATCCTTCTATAAAATGCTGCACCAGAAGGTAAACCACCCATGTCACAGCTCCTCCTATACCGGCCAGCACAATCTGTTTTCCCTTCATCTTGAAGAATATGGCAAATCCGATGGAACCCAGGAAAGCCGCCGCTGTCTGAATAATCACAATGCGCCACCTCCTGTCACCATCAGTGAAAGAGCAAAGCCACAGGCTATAGCCGCTGCCTGAAGCAGTGAGTTGGTAAGTCTGAGCATTCCTGTAACTATATCACCTGTCAGCATATCTCTTACAGAATTGGTCATTGCTATACCGGGGATAAGCAGCATAATGCCGCCTATCATAATCTTGTCCTTGTGGTAGCCCAATCCAGCTGTCATCATAAGTATGGTAAATAATCCTGCCAGAAATGATATGATGAACATCATAGCCAGCTGATTTTTTTCATAACGCCCCATAAACTTCATCATGGTCAGCATTATCATACCCAGAACAGCGGAAGCAGCACCATCTTCAATATTTCCTCCAAAAAACACAGCGAATCCCCCCGCAATCAGGGCTGCTCCAAGATAATCTATCCACAATGGATGGCTTTTTCTTGCCATGACGTTGTCGAATTTCTCGCGTATCTGCGGTACGTCAGGAGTTTCTCTGCATATGTATCTGGACAGATCGTTAAGATAGTCCAGCTTGTCGAAGTTTACATCGCTCCTGACAATACGTCTGATCTGGGTTACGATTTTTCCGTCGGGATCTTCCATAGTAACCTGAATATTAGATGTAATGATAAATGCGTTGACTCTGGTGCATTGATATGCGCCACACATCCTCTCAATGCTGTCCTCCACGCGGCTGACTTCTGCTCCGCAGACCAGCATTTCCTCGGCAATATCCAGAATAGCCTGTAAAAGCTTGCTGTAATCCATTATTTTATCTCCAGTTTCATAACCTCAGGGTGGCAGTCTACCCCATACTGAGGACACTGCTTGCATTCGAAAAAGTTAGGTGCCTCCGCCGGGTCGATTGCGATAAAGCCCAGTTTTTTAAAGAAACCCGGTGCACGAGCCACGAGATAAATAGAGTCTCCTCCTCTTTCTTTAACCTCAGAAATCACCTTATCGACAAGTATTTTACCTATACCGGTCTTTCTCATGGGCTTATCCACAGCTATGCCGTCAATAATATATCTACCCTCTCTCTGAGCAAGGACACAGCCTGCCACGAGATAGTCGTCTCCCTGAGTTATTTTCCAGCATTTTATTATGTCGGTGTCTACCTCTTCATCACCGTCAAACTCCAGCTGATTTTCCACAAAAAACTTAACCAGTCTCTCGTACTCATCAGTGGAGCTCATAGTAAATTTCATCATCTCTATTCCCCCTGTCTGAGAAGCCCTCTAATGGCTCCTATCATATACAGCGACCCTGCATAAAGAACCGCATCAAAAGCCCTGCCGCGCTCCGCCGCTGTTCTGACAGCTTCCCTGCAGTCAGGAATGCTTTCGCAGCTTACTCCAAAGGCTTCCAGCTTATCCTTCAGTGCGTCCGAATTCAGCTTTCTTGGATTTTCCGGCTCTGTAGCAATAAAGGTATCTGTTATGGACGTAAACTCTTTCAGAATGCTTTCTGTATCTTTATCCGCCAGCATTCCTGTAACCATAAGGATTTTTTTGCCTGGCAAGTATTGTTTCATAGCCTTTCTCAGAGCTGCCGCACCGTCAGGATTGTGCGCACCGTCAATAATGACAACAGGTGCTTTTTCCCGAGGGGACATAACCTCAAGCCGGCCTATCTGCCTTGCCTCCCTGAAGCCTTTGTAAATGGCATCTCTATGAAGGGACACATCTCCCCTTTCCTCCATTATGCTCAGAGCGGCCAGCGCACATATGGCGTTCTTTATCTGGTGCTCTCCCGGCATTGAGATTTCGAGATTATCAAAGGATACCCCCTGAAGGTTGACATCAAAAACTGAACCTTCAAGCCCCTGCGCTTTAATTTCATATGGCACATGGCGTGTCTCGAAATACATGCAACCCAGTTCAGATGCCTTGCCCTCTATAACCTTGAGGGCATCTTCCGCCTCGGCACTTGTTACAACAGGACGCCCTTCTTTTATTATGCCCGCTTTTTCACCAGCTATTTCAGCAATGGTATTTCCAAGTCTGTCAGTATGGTCGTAGGAAATAGAAGCTATGACTGAAATAAGCGGAGCCTTGCACACGTTTGTAGAGTCGCCTCTGCCGCCGAGACCCACCTCCATTATCGCATAATCGCAGCCTTTTTCCTTGAAATAGAGAAAAGCAATGGCTGTTATAACTTCAAATTCTGTAGGGGACTGATCGCCTCTTGAGGTAAGTGTCTCCACACAGGCAAGAACTCTTTCCGTATATTCAGCCAGTTCTTCATCGGTGATGTACTTTCCGTCCAACTCTATTCTCTCGTTGAATATTTCCAGAAAAGGAGAGGTGAAGAGGCCGGTTCTGTATCCGGCCGCCTGAAGCACGCTGTAAATATATCTGCAGATTGAGCCTTTCCCGTTGGTTCCAGCCACATGAATTATCTTCAGTTCATCTTGCGGGTTTCCCAGAA
>CAZUFU010000001.1:0-61911 GCA_964619875.1 uncultured Oscillospiraceae bacterium | reverse complement strand
TGTATTTTACTTTCTTGATTCCCAGCTTGTCGAAGAGTTCTTCCAGCATTCCCTTGAGAGTGAAGAAGTCTTCATCCTTGCCGTATACGCCTACTGACATATTGTCGCTTTCGTAAGGCAGTCCCTTAGGATCAATCATGTTTGCCATGAAGGTGTTGCCGATCTCGAAGGCTTTCATAGCGTCAAGGTTTCTGGAGTAGTTTCTGCCCATTACCTCCAGCATCTGAGGGGTGAGGATTGTTCTCATAACTGATGTGTCCTCTCCCAAAGGATTTAATATCTGAACGAAAGCTCTTTCCCATGAGTCTTCGTCAATTCTCACATTGTCTACTCCCTTAGGGCTTACGAAGGAATAAGTCTGAATTTCGTTTGCACCCATTGCGCACATTGTGTCGCGGGCAAGATCCTTGATATCTCTTTCGTATGACTGGCTTGCTTCGTTATTTCCCTTAGGAATGGTAACCGGCAGATTGTCATATCCGTACAGTCTGGCAACTTCTTCTACGATATCCTCCTCAATTTCGATATCCTGTCTTACGGTCGGAGCTGTTACATACATGTCATCTCCAGAGCCTTCAACCTTCATTTCAAGGCTTTCCAGGTATTTAACCATCTGCTCTCTAGGCAGCTCGATGCCAAGCACGTGGTTGATTCTGCTTACTCTTGCATGAACAGTCTTTGCTGCTTCCGGTTGCGGATAAATGTCAACCTTTCCGCCCACAACCTTACCTGCGCCGATAAGCTCGATAAGTCTGCAGACTCTGTCTGCAGCAGCTTCGCAAAGGTTAGGATCGATGCCCTTCTCGTATCTTCCGGATGCCTCAGTTCTCAGAACCAGTCTCTTGGATGTGGTTCTTACGCTGTTGGCCTCGAAGTTTGCACATTCTATAACGATTGTCTGGGTGGTGTCTTCGATTTCGGAGTTGAGACCGCCCATAACACCAGCCACTGCAACCGGTTTTTCAGCGTCGTTAATCATGAGCATCTTATCGTCCAGAGTTCTCTCTGTGCCGTCAAGAGTAACGAACTTTTCACCTTCTTTAGCTGTGTCAACGATAATCTTATGACCGGCCAGGCTTTCAATGTCAAAAGCGTGAATCGGCTGACCGTATTCCAGCATTACGAAGTTGGTGATGTCAACGATATTGTTGATAGGTCTCATACCTGCATGGATCAGTCTTCTCTGGAGCCACCACGGTGAATCTTCAACCTTTACATCCTTAACCACTCTGGCAACGTATCTCTTGCAGAGCGGTGACTTCACTTCTACGTTTACATAATCGGCTGCGTTTCCTTCTTCATTTTCGCACTTTGTGTCCGGGTACTTGAGCTGAGTGCCGAAGGTCGCTGCAGCTTCTCTGGCCATACCGATCATGGAAAGGCAGTCCGGTCTGTTAGGTGTGATTTCGAAGTCGATAATGGCATCTTTAAGTTCCATGGTTTCGGCAAAATCTGTTCCCACAGGGTATTCACCGCCCAGAATCCAGATTCCGTCCCTCTGATTTACAGGCACAACCTTGTCCTCAAAACCCAGCTCGCCGAAGGAGCAGAGCATTCCGTTGGATACCACTCCACGAAGCTTGCCCTTGGTAATCTTGGTGCCGCCTTCCTGCTTTGGCTGTCCGTGGAGAGGTCCCGGTATTCTGCTGCCATGAAGAGCAACAGGAACATAAGCACCTTCAAACACGTTAGGAGCACCTGTTACAATCTGAACGGGCTCTTCTTCGCCTATATCCAGCTGGCAAACCACCAGTTTGTCAGCATCAGGATGTTTGTCTATCTTAACTATTCTGCCCACTACGACCTTGACCATGTCTTCTCCGACTTTTTCCATAGTTTCAAGATTGGAGCCTGACATTATCATACGATCGCAGAATTCTTCAGGGCTTACATTAACTTCTGTATAATCTTTTAACCATTCCAGTGATACTATCATTTCAGTTTTGTCTCCTTTTTCCTGCTATAATTGGCAATTTCGCTACTTGAACTGCTCGATGAATCTCATATCATTTTCGTACAGCAGTCTGATGTCATCGATTCCGTACTTGAGCATTGCAATTCTTTCAACGCCCATACCGAAAGCGAAACCTGTGTACTTTTCTGTGTCGATTCCGCCCACTTTAAGTACGTTAGGATGTACCATTCCGCAGCCCAGAATTTCTATCCAGCCGCTGCCCTTGCACACTTTGCAGCCCTTTCCGCCGCACTTGAAGCATGAAACGTCCATTTCTGCCGACGGTTCTGTGAACGGGAAGTGATGCGGTCTGAACTTGGTCCTCGCCTCAGGACCGAACATCTGCTTAGCGAAGCTGTCCAGTACTCCCTTAAGATCCGCCATAGTGATTCCCTCATCTACAACGAGACCTTCAACCTGGTGGAACATAGGTGAGTGAGTAGCATCAGGAGTATCGCAGCGGAAGCATCTTCCCGGAGCAAAA
The DNA here is from genome assembly GCA_964619875.1 of uncultured Oscillospiraceae bacterium. Taxonomy (GTDB): domain Bacteria; phylum Bacillota; class Clostridia; order Peptostreptococcales; family Anaerovoracaceae; genus SUG1106. The sequence continues at coordinate 59,473 of CAZUFU010000001.1, read as the reverse complement.
ACCCTGATAGGAGGCTTCTGGTTCATCAGAGTCCTTACCTGTACAGGTGAAGTCTGAGTTCTCAGAAGCACATCATCATTTACGTAGAAAGTGTCTGTCCAGTCTCTGGCCGGATGATTAGGGCCTGCGTTAAGAGCATCGAAGTTGTTAAAAACGGTTTCAACCTCAGGTCCCTCTGTCAGGGTAAAGCCCATGGACTTGAACACTCTTGAAATTTCTTCAATGGTAATGGTTACAGGATGCTTGGTTCCCAGCTTGTACAATCTGCCCGGTTCTGTAACATCTATCTTTTCGGCCTTGAACTTGGCCTCTCTTGCCTTACTCTTAAGATTCTCAAAAGTTTCCTCCAGCATCTTTTCCACCTCGGAGCGAACCTGGTTTGCCGCCTGGCCAAGCTCCTTTCTTTCCTCAGGAGCAAGCTGTCCCATGGAACGAAGGATTTCTGTCAGCTGTCCCTTCTTGCCCAGAACCTTTACTCTGACATCCTCGGCATCCTGAACAGAGGCTGCTTCCTGTAACTGTCTCTTTGATTCTTCTAAAATCTGCTTTAATCTTTCCTGCATTTTCGTTAAACCTTTCTACCGAATTTTATTGGGGCCTTACAGCCTCATACATTAAAATCCCTGCTGCCACGGAAGCGTTAAGCGATTCGATATTTCCGTGCATAGGAATCTTTATTTTCACATCTGAGCCTTCGATAAGTTCCCGGGAGATACCGTTCCCCTCATTTCCGATTATGAGAGCGATGTTCTCCTTAAGGTTCTCATCGTAGTAGTAACGGTCTGTGTCGAAACAGGTCGCTACGAGTTTTTTGCCGGCTGCCCTGGTAAATTCCATCAGCTCATCTACGGAGTCCATGAAAACAACCGGCATTCTAAAGAGTGAACCGGTCGCCGCCCTTACTACCTTAGATGAGAACACGTCAGCCGTGCCCTTTAAAATTATTGCAAGCCTGTAGCCCGCAGCGTCGGCAGTCCTTAAAATCGTGCCGATATTGCCCGGGTCCTGCAGCCTGTCTAAAACGACAAAATTCCCGCCGCCTCCTTCATCCAAAAATCGGGCCGGGGAAATTTCGGGTTTTGCAACTATTGCTATTATTCCCTGACTTGTCTCCGTCTGAGCAAGCTGCCTGAACAGATTATCGTCAAGGAAAAAGGCTTTATCCTCTGTGCCGAAGAAACTGCCTCCGTAATCAGGTCTTGCCAGAACGGTCTTTATTTCTGCTCCGTTCTTGACGGCCTCCTCCAGAAGATTCTCACCTTCAATGAGATAGAGCCCCAGTTTATCCCTGTATTTCTTTTGGGAAAGCTGCTGACAAAGCCTGAATATTTTATTGTCCTTAGAGCTTATGGTCCTCACAGGGCTCTTTCTCCTTTCGTTTTTTTCGCTTCACTATTACCACAAAAGCCGGCGAATAAGCCGGCTTGGTTTATTATCTACAGAAAACTCGGAATTTCAAACCGTGAAGTTCCTTTTTCCTCTTCTTCCTTCTGAAGGATGTCCTGAAGTGTAACCTCCTTGCCTTCAAGGCCTTCAACTCTGCCGAAAACATCATCATATCCGCCCAGTCCCTGCTTCTGCTGGTTCTCTTCTGCAGGCTTTTCTGCGGCTGCCTTGCCGCCTCCTGCAGCACCCTCAAGGCCTTCATCGAAGCCGGTGGCAATAACGGTAATTGTTATCTCATCCTGCATTTCTTCGTTTACTGCCGCACCGAAGATGAGTATGCAGTCTCTGTCGGCCTGTTCCTCAACAAGACTTGCGATTTCGCTTACCTCCAGCATTCCCAGATCGTATCCGCCTGCCACATAAAGGAGAATAGCCTTGGCGCCTTCAATGGTAGTCTCAAGCAGCGGACTCTCGATGGCACTCTTTACTGCATCCTTAGCTCTGTTTTCGCCGGTTCCTCTGCCTACGCCCATATGAGCAACTCCTCTGTCTGTCATAACTGACTTAACATCGGCAAAGTCCACATTGATGAGAGCAAAGTCCGAAATAAGGTCTGAAATACCCTGCACGCCCTGTCTGAGCACATCGTCAGCCATCTGGAAAGCCTGAATCATCGAAGTGTTTTTTTCGCAGTTCTGAAGGAGCTTGTCATTCGGAACGATTACCAGAGAGTCAACGTATTTCTTCAGGAAGTTGATTCCCAGGTCTGCCTGTTTCTTTCTCTTGGCTCCTTCAAATGAGAACGGTCTTGTGACAACGCCCACTGTAAGTATACCCATATCCTTGGCCGCCTTAGCTATAATAGGAGCAGCTCCTGTACCGGTGCCGCCGCCCATTCCGGCGGTGATAAATACCATATCGGTTCCGTCAAGAAGAGATGTAATCTCGTCCAAAGTTTCCTCAGCAGCCTTCTGGCCTATTTCAGGATTGGCACCTGCTCCCAGTCCTCTGGTGAGCTTTTCTCCTATCTGAACCTTGGTTTCGGCCACACATCTGTTGAGGGCCTGTCTATCTGTATTAACAGCAATAAAGTCAACGCCCTTAAGCTCGGCCTCCACCATGCGGTTTACCGCATTGCATCCGCCGCCGCCTACGCCTACGACTTTAATGACTGCTGATTTCTCTAAATTCGTATCAAATTGCAGCATTTTCAATCTTACCTCCTCGATTGTTCCCAATTATCCTTAATTGTACCATACATTGCATTTAAATGCATCATTTTTTTAGTAAAAACCTAATCAATTTTCGGAGTAAAGGATACCGTCCTGTCTCCGCTTATTTTAATGGTTCCGCGCTCAATTTTTCTGTCAAAAAGCTCCTGTACCACCAGCTGAAGGCTGTCCTTCTCCATGGCTTTCATAATGTTCTCCGGTGTACCCTGGCAGATAAGGTTGTCCAGGATATGGGCCTTTATTTCTCCCTCCGAAAGTTCTATGGTCTTGAAGTACATATTGCTCTTTTCCATGACGCTGAGCATCTGAAGAGTCTGTCTCAGTAGAACCTTTTCTTCGGTCTCCACCTTCTCTCCTACTGAAAGCTTGCTTATGGTCAGACCCTTGAGTACTGTAATTTCAGGCATTACACCTGTTTTACGAAGTACAACTCCTTCGCCGTCAACCACCACGTATTTCTCACCGTAGACTATGGCCGCCGTCTGTTTTCTTTCGTCAAGCTGGATTTTAATCGTATCAGGCAGAATACGTTTCACCTTAACGGATGCCATATATGCATCCTTCTCAAGCCTTGATCTGATATCTCCTGTATCAATACCGATAAAAATGTTTCCTCCGGTCTTGCAGTTTCCCATGACCAGAATTTCCTCATCGGTATAGTAACTGTTCCCTTCCACCCGGAAGTTCTTCACATTGAAGAAAGGGGCTTTGAGCAGGAAAACCACCGCTCCCGCGATGAGCAGAAAAACCCCCAGCTTCACAACGAATTTTATTCTTCTCTTTTTTCTTTTAATCGCACGTTCTTCTTTCAATTAATCCACCCAGCTGTCTCAGTCCTTCATCTAAATTTTCATAACCCCGGTCTATGTGATATATGTCTTTGACGGTAGTTTCGCCCCCCGCAGAAAGGCCGGCAATAACCAAGGCAGCTCCTCCTCTCAGGTCAGCAGCCGTAACTTCTGCACCCTTGAGCGGTATGCCCCCTTTAATTATAGCATTTTTTCCACAGATATCAATATTTGCGCCCATTTTAGCCAGTTCTTTTTTATGAGTAAAACGGCTTTCAAAAATTTCCTCCCGTATGGTGGTGAGTCCTCCTGCTGCGGTGCACAGTGTCATCAGCTGAGGCTGGCAGTCTGTGGGGAATCCCGGAAAAGGCGATGTTACCACTATTCCCGGGCTTTTCAGCCTCTCAGGAGCAATTATTTCTATGACATCGTCGAAGCTTCTTATAATTACCCCCATACGCCGGAATACCCTCAGCACCTCCTCAAGCAGCTCCGCTCTGATGTTTCTAAGCACTGCTCTTCCCCCTGAAGCCAGTACGGCCATCATATAAGTGGCTGCTTCTATTCTGTCCTCCACAATAAAATACATGGTATCTCTCTGTTCTGCTCTCCCCGGTCTGTGCATGCTCCGCCAGGAACCTCTTACGACGATTCTGCTCGTTCCGCCTCCCGTCACATCAAAACCGCAAGTTCGCAGAAAACCCTGCAGATCTGCAATCTCCGGCTCACAGGCGCAGTTTTCTATAACGGTCTCATCCTCACCTGAAAGAGCCGCCATCATAAGGTTTTCCGTAGCTCCCACACTTGGGTAGGTCAGCCTTACCCTGCCGCCTCTGCACCTTCCACTGCACCTTATTTCCTCACCGCGGCTTTCAACACAGAAACCCATCTGACTGAGCCCTTCTATATGTATGTCGATGGGACGCCTGCCTATGCGGCATCCTCCGGGCTTGTGCACAGTAGCCTCGCCCTGTCTTGCCAGAAGGCTTCCCATAAGAAATACGGAAGAACGCATTCTGCTCATGATTTCCCGTGATACCGCGGTTCCGTCCATATTCCGCGTATCTGCCCTGAGACAGTTTCCTTCAAAGCAGGTGTCTGCCCCAAGTGACCTGAGAATCTCCTCCATGACAAAAACATCATCTATGTGAGGGCAGTCATGTATCTCGTGAATACCCGGTCTTGCCACCGCTGCAGCAAGAATGGGCAGTGCAGAATTTTTAGCCCCCTTTACTCGATATTCTCCTCGCAAGGGAACTCCTCCCTCTATATGGTAGCAATCCAAAAAAACACCTCCCAACTATACCATCATAGTATGTGAGAGGCGTGTCTAAGGTTACTTTGCCTTTTTTTCCATTATTTCTATAATCGTACTGTATATGATGTCAAGGGCTCTATCGGGTGCACAGCTTCTGCTTGCCCTTCCCATTTCCGTTAGCTGTTCAGGATTATTTTTAAGTCTCATTACCTGACTTATGAGTGCCTCCGCCGTAAGATCCTTTTCCTCGATAAGAACTGCGCCTCCCCTGTCAGCCACAGCCTTGGCATTATAGTACTGGTGATTTCCCGTTACATTAGGGGACGGAATAAGCACCGACGCCTTGCCGCATACAGTGGTTTCCGCCACGGAAAGTGCACCTGCCCGGCTGATGACAAGGTCACAAGCTGCCAGGTAGTTTTCCATATCTTCTATGTAATCCTTTATGCGGATATTCTCCTTTATTTCTATACCTCGTTCTGCGGCCTGCTCTATAATTTTATCATAGTACCACTTGCCTGTGCCGAAGACCATTGCCGCGCCTTCGTGGCCGTTTAACACCTGCATCAGTTCGAAAGCCACCTCGTTTATCTTCTCTGCTCCCAGGCTTCCCCCAAAGGAAAATACTATAAAGTCATCCTCTTTAAAGCCCAGTTTTTTTCTGGCCTCACTACGGTCCAGAGTAAAGAAACTCTTTCTCACGGGATTGCCAGCCTCTATGCATTTTCCCGGTTCCTTAAAGTATTTCTGCGCATCCTTAAAGCCGAGGAAAACTCTGTCCACGTGTTTCTCCAGCGTCCTGTTGGCAAGACCCGGATATGCGTTCTGTTCATGAAGAAATGTCCTGGCTCCGTACATCCTGGCTGCCACAATTACAGGAAAGCAAACATAGCCTCCCGTGCCTATAACCACGTCAGGCTTGAATTTTCTTATTACATGATTGGCCTCCAGTATCCCTTTAGTCACTCTGGCTCCCGTCTTTACCAGCTGCCACAGATTTGACTTGTTAAGCCATCTTGCGTCTACAAGTGCCAGTTCATAGCCGGATTTCGGCACAATGTCCTTTTCTATTCCCTCATCGTTTCCCACATAGAGAATAGCCGTTTCGGGATCCATTTCCTTAAATTTGTCAGCGATGGCAATGGCGGGATAAATATGACCGCCTGTACCTCCGCCGGTTACAATTACTCTCATAAGTCAGCTGCATTCCTTCCTGTAAAGCTCCGGCACTGCGCCGTTATATCAGATATCCGCAGATCTGGATATGTTAACCAGAATTCCCATTGCTGCCATAAAAATCAGCAGCGCATTGCCTCCGTAGCTTACGAAAGGCAGAATAATACCTGTCGGCGGCATTGATGAGGTCACAACCGCCATGTTGATGACTACCTGCACTCCTACCATGATGGTAATGCCTGCAGCAAGAAGAAGACCCGTCAGGTCCTTTGCATTAATAGCGATATGACACCCTCTCCACACCAGAAGCAGGTACAATATAACAAGGCCCAGAATTCCGATAAATCCCAGTTCCTCGCCTATTATAGCCAGAATAAAGTCGTTCTGCGGCATTGGCAGATAAAGATTCTTCTGTACACTGTTTCCCAGCCCAAGACCTGTCAGTCCGCCGGTTCCAAGGGCCAGAAGGGACTGGACAACGTTCCATCCTGATCCAAGCGGATCCTCAAAAGGGTCAAGAAAGCTTAAAAATCGCTGATATCTGTAACCGGATGTGTCAACCAGAATAAGCAGCACGCCTGCGGCAACTGCTCCTCCTGCCAGGGTACCCAGATGAATCCATTTAGCACCTGCCACCAGCAGCATGCCGCCTACAATAAAGCATATGGTAAAGGCCGTAGACATGTTAGGCTGAAGCATGATGAGCCCTGCATAAATCACTGTGACAAACAATATAGGTATTATGCCCTTTTTAATATCTGAGGCCCATTTCGGGTGGCGTGAAAAATATCCGGTTATAAACAGAATTATTCCTACCTTGGCTATTTCTCCAGGCATTATGGTTATAGGCCCAAGCTGTATCCATCTGGTCGCACCGTAGGCAGACGAACCGATGCCGGGAATAAGAACCAGCACCAGCAGCGCCATACCTGCCACATATGCTATGAGCCAGAAGCGCACCCAGAAGTGATAATCTATTTTAGAGCATATCCACATGGCCACAAAGCCTGCCGCCAGCCAGATGAGCTGCCTTATCAGGTAATGGTACGGATCACCGAAGTTGCTGATGGCATAGTAATAGCTGGCGCTGAAAATCATGATGGTTCCGAAGATGGTCAGAATCGTCACAAGCAGCACCACGGACAGATCACCTGTATGTTGTTTTTTACCTGTCTTTTTTTCCATAAACCCTTTAATGCCTTTTAATCTATCAAAAATCTTTAATTACAGCCTGCTGACGCATTCCTTGAAATGGTCGCCTCTCTGCTCGAAATTGTCGTACATATCCCAGCTTGCACAGGCCGGTGAAAGAAGCACAGTATCTCCCGGCTCCGCCATTTCAAAAGCCTTCTTTACACATTCAGGCATATCCTTGGCAAAGGTGTAATCCTTAAAGCCCTGTCTGTCAGCAGCATCTGCAATAAGCCTGCCGTCACGTCCCAGCAGAATCATATGTTTAACCCTTCCTTCGAAGTTCTTTATGAGCTCGTCGAAGCTCTGACCTTTTCCGTCACCTCCTGCTATGAGGATGATGTTCTGTTTTATCGCTTTAAGAGCTATAACAGTTGCATCCACATTGGTTCCTTTGGAATCGTTGTAGAATTTAACGCCGTTAATCTCTCCCGAATACTCTATTCTATGCTCTACTCCGCCGAATTCTGTCAGAGTTTTTGCGATTGTCTCCCTGTCTATGCCTGCAAAATAGCATATTGCAGCCGCCGCCAGGGCGTTTTCCACGTTGTGGTCACCGATAATTCTCAGGTCATTTCTGCTGCATAACTCCACCAGCTCGCCGGCCTCGTTCTTTATCACCAGCATATCGCCTTTCAGGAAAGCTCCGAATTCAAGTTCCTCTTTCCTTGAGAAAGGAACAACCTTGGCTTTGCAGTTCTCAGTAAGACCATAACACAGCTTATCGTCGTAGTTTACAACACAGTATCCTGCCGCATCCTGGTTTTCGAAAATCCTTGCCTTGGCTTCACCGTAGGCTTCCATGGTGTGATGTCTGTTCAGGTGGTCCGGAGTAAGGTTCAGAATAGCGGAAATCTCCGGCTTGAAGTATTTTATGGTTTGAAGCTGGAAGCTGCTGGTCTCTGTTATGAGCCAGTCGTCCTCGTCCGCCTCCAGAGCCTTTGAGATAACTGCAACACCGATATTGCCCACAACGTGGGTTTTTCTCCTGGAGTTTCTGAAAATCTCTCCTACCAGAGTGGTAGTCGTAGTTTTGCCGTTGGTTCCTGTTATTGCCACAAAGTTTCCCCTGGCAATTCTGTAGGCAATTTCCAGTTCCCCTACTATTTCTGCACCATCGGCCTCTGCATCCTTTATAAAATCCAGCTCCGGGTCAACTCCCGGGCTCAGAATTATCATATCAAAATCTGCCACATGCTCCGGAATCTCATGGAAATAGCAATTCACATTCTTTCCTTCCAGGAAGGTAAGAAGCTGGGCATCAGTTTTTTCTCTTTCTCTTGAGTCCTGAATGGTTACATTGGCTCCCAGTTTGAGCATAGCCTGAGTTGCTGCTATGCCTGACTTTCCCATACCTACTATCAGCACTCTTTTGTCTTTTATGTTTTCAAGATTCATGTTATACATCGATAATCACCTCTATATGTTCATTACTAAAATGGCAAGCAGGCAGAAAACCAGAGTAGCTGCCCAGAACATGGCAACTACCTTGCGTTCACTCATTCCGCAAAGCTCGAAATGGTGGTGAATCGGTGCCATTTTAAATATTCTTTTCTTCGTCTTTTTGTAATATGTCACCTGAATGATTACTGACAGAGCTTCAATCACGTAAACCAGTCCGGCGATTGCAATAAGGAATTCCAGCTTCATCATGATTGCTCCTGCAGCCAGCACGCCGCCCAGCGCCATGGAACCCGTGTCACCCATAAAAATCTTCGCAGGATTCTTGTTGAAAATCAGGAATCCGAGACAACCTCCCGCCACAGCTCCGAATATGACCGGCTCACCTGTAAAGCAGAAGGCGGCACCTGCAACAACCATGAATATGCTTACCAGTGCAGTCACGCCGGAAGCAAGCCCGTCAAGACCGTCTGTCAGATTTACGGAATTGCTGAAAGCAACCAGTACAAATATTTCAAAAGGTATATACAGAATGCCGAAATCCACGTATCTGTCTATAAAAGGTATCCATACTTCTGTACCTCCGACCATACCAAAAGTGGCTGTAGAAAAATATGCCGCAAACACAGCAAAGGCAAGAGAAAATCCGAACTGCATGACTATCTTCTGCTTAGGGCTGATACCTGCGTTATTCTTTTTTATGGCTTTTTCGTAATCATCTATAAAGCCGATAAGAGCAAACAGGTACATGAGCACGATAACGCCTGCAACCCTTATATCCAGACTTCCTTCTATGGCGGTAACAACAAGGGCAGCTATTGCTGCGGAGTTGATGATTGCCAGTCCCCCCATACTCGGCGTTCCTGTCTTGGAAAGATGAGACTGAGGTCCTACTTCTCTTACAAACTGTCTGAACTGTTTCTTTTCTAAAAACGGAATGAGCATCTTGGTAAACAAAGCGCCCAGAACCCATGCTATAATCGTTGCAATTACAGGGTATATCAAATTCTGCATTTTCTTACTCCTATCTTGTCTTAATTATTTATCCTTCAGTATTTCCTTTACAACCTCTTCAAGAAACATGCTTCTTGAAGCCTTGACCAGCACCACATCCCCCTGATCTATCAGTTGGGAAATATCCTGAAGCAATGTTTCCTTATCAGCGTAATAACGCACCTTATCTGCTCCCATACATGACATGGTTTCTGCACCGCGTGCGTAACCTTCCGCAGCCTCTCCTACTGCAATCAGAAGGTCGGTTCCCTTTTCACCGGCATAACGGCCGATTTCCAGATGTGCTCTTTCGCTCTCTCCTCCCAGTTCAAACATGTCACCCAGAATGGCAATTCTTCTGCCGTCTGCATCCTTTTCGGTGGCCATAAGGGTATTGATTGCTGATTTCATAGAATCCGGACATGCATTATAAGTGTCATCTATAACCTTAATTCTGCCCTTATTCTTTATATTTAATCTCTTTTCAGTAAGCTCTGCCTGTTCCAGTCCTCTGATGGCCTTGTCAGGCGAAATACCTGCAAGTTCAGCTGCAGCTACTGCAAGTGCCGAATTTACAGCATTATGTGCTCCCGGCACCGGAAGCTTAACAGCGTATTCACTGCCTCCGCAATGCAGAGTATATTTTACACCCTTGTCACCGGAATCGCAAACATCGGATATTCTGTAATCGCAGTCAGAACCGCTGCCTACGGTTATGACCCTGTATGGGCCCTTTACATTTTCAGGTGTAAGCATATCGTTATCAGCATTTATTATCAGCACAGAGTTCTCATCAAAACATGATGCAACCTCCAGCTTGGCTTTAAGTATGCCTTCTCTGCTTCCCAGATTCTCTATGTGGGAAATACCTATGTTGGTAATAATGGCCATGTCCGGCCTGGCCAGCCTTGCAAGCTTCTCTATTTCGCCGGCTGCGCTCATACCCATCTCAAGCACTGCCGCCTCCGTATCGGGAGCAAAATCCATGATACTGAGAGGAAGGCCGAAGCCGTTGTTGAAGTTCTTCGGATTCCTGCCTGTTCTGAAGGTGGTTGAAAGTGCATAATAAAGCATATCTCTGGTGCTGGTCTTACCCACGCTGCCCGTAACCGCTATCTTGGTTCTGAGAGGCAGACTGTCCAGATAGTATGCGGAAAGCCTCTGAAGCGCAGCTGTAGTGTCCTCTGTGGAGATTATGTCCGCATCTCCCGGCTGAGCCTGAAAAGTCTGCTTGGGCACCTTACTTTCGTCAGATACGACTATTGTCCGGCAGCCGGATTCCAGCACCTGAGCCAGATAGTCATGGCCGTCGTTGTTTTCCCCTTTAAGTGCAAAAAACAGATCTCCCGGCCCTGCTTTTCTGGAATCAGTGCAGACCCTGTAAACCTCATTGCTTTCGTCGCCCGAAAGCAGGATACCTCCTGTAGCCTCTATTATTTCCTTTACAGTAAATGTTCTCATAGTTTTTTCCTCAAATTTTTCCCATTGCAGAAAGGACCTCCTCACGGTCATCAAAATGTCGTTTTTCCTCACCAGTTATCTGATAAGTTTCGTGACCCTTCCCTGCAATTATTATTATATCCCCGGTCTGCGCCTGAGAAACAGTCCAGCGTATTGCTTCCCTTCTGTCGGGAATAACAGTATAGCTGCCTTCCTCCTCCGCCATGGCCGAGATTATGTCCTTTATTATATCCATGGGCTTTTCACGCCTCGGATTGTCTGAAGTTACCACCGTAAAATCCGCCAGCTCCGCTGCACACCTTCCCATCTCAAAGCGCCTGTTCCTGTCCCTTTCTCCACCGCAGCCGAATACAGGAATCAGCCTGGCCGGCTCGTACTCACGAAGGGTTGTCAGCAGACTCTCAAGTGCCGGTCCGTTATGAGCATAATCTACCAGAACGGTAAAGTCCTCATTAAGTTCAACCTGTTCGGTTCTTCCTCTTACACGCACATTGGCAAGGGCCTCCGCCGCAATGTTCATGCTGATTCCCAGCGTTTCTCCGCATGCGGCCGCCCCTAGGGCATTGGCCGCGTTGAATTTTCCCGGCATACCCAGGACAAATTCACGTCCGCCTGAATTGAAGCTGACTCCCAGAATGTCTCTCTGCCACATGAGTTTTATGTCCGAAGCGACATAGTCTGCCAGCGAATTGCCTGCTGCCGAAAAAGTTACAAGCCTTGCAGCCTCGCTTTCCCCGGCAATATACTCCCAATGGGGATCATCTCTATTGATTATAGCTGTTTTTGTCTGTTTAAACAACCTGCTTTTCCAGTAAATATAATCTTCAAAACTTTCATGTTCTCTTCCGCCTATATGGTCGGGATAAATATTGGTAAAGATTACCGAATTGAAGTTCAGGCCGAAGGTTCTTTCCTGCATCAGTCCCTGTGATGAAACCTCGATTACGGCAGCGTTGCAGCCTGCATCAGCCATTTTTCTGAGAGCTCTGTGAATGTCTGTGGACTGAGGTGTTGTGTTTGATGCCTCCTCATAGCTGCCATCGTACCCTGATACCACCGTTCCTATTATCCCCGTTTTGATACCTGCCCCTTCAAGGATTTCCTTGACCATGAAAGTGGTGGTGGTCTTTCCCTTGGTGCCGGTAACGCCTATAAGCATCAGTTTGTCTGCAGGTCTTCCGTAAAACTCGGCTGAAGCTGCTGCCAGAGCCTTTCTGGTATTCTCAGTGTAAACGGCTGTAAGTCCATATTGTGCAGACAATCTTTTAAGTAAGCCGTCAGTCTCAGGGCCGCCTCTTTCGGTAACAATAAGGCAGGCTCCTTTTTGTGCTGCGCTTTCCATATAGCTTCTGCCGTCCCTCTCCGTCCCGTTTATGGCGAAAAAAGCACTTCCGGGCACGGTGTTATCTGAATGGTAAATCAACGCGCATGCGTCCTTATCCGGAGTACCTGCTGCGATTTCGAAACCGAAACCTCCCAGCAAAGCTTCCAGCATCATTTTCAATTTACCTCCGAGATATATTTTATGCTCAGGTCCTATTCCTTGTAGACATAGACCACTGAATTCTTTTTAACCTTGGTTCCCGCCTTAGGATACTGATCCACAACGGTAAAGTTGTCATCGTCTCTGGCCGACTTAGGACGGCTGTACTTAAGATCTTTGCCTCCCAGAATGCCTGCCGCCTCGCTGAACTCCTTGCCGACAACATCAGGCACTACAGTGTAGTTGCCTTCTATAGCCGCTTTTTCCGCGTCGGTATATTCAGGCGTAATGTTCATATAGCGCAGCACGTCTGAAAGTATGGACTTGGCAATAGGTGCAGCTACGATGGAGCCGTAGTATGAGCCCTTCGGGCTGTCAACTACTACGAGAATGGAAACCTTAGGGTCGTCCATAGGTGCCATTCCGACAAATGAACTGTAGTAATTCTTACCGTAGCTTCCGTTTTCAACCTTGTTGGCTGTACCCGTCTTGCCTCCGATTCTGTAGCCTGTAATCTTGGCATTTCCACCGCCTGCTTCGGCAACCACGTACTCCATGATTTCCTTCATTTCATTGGCAGTCTTGGTGGAAAGCACCTTTCTCACTACTTTAGGTTCATATTCCTCTACAATCTTGCCTTCGCTGTCGGTCAAAGCCTTTACATAACGCGGCTGCATCAGTACACCGTCGTTTCCGATGGAGCTGATTGCAGTCAGCAGCTGTATAGGAGTTACAGAAATACCATGGCCGTATCCTATAGTAGCTAACTCTACAGGACCTACGTTTTCAAGGCTCTGTACGATTGCACCTGCTTCTCCCGGATAATCCACACCGGTCTTCTCCGTTATGCCGAACAGATCCAGGTATTTATAGAACGTCTTTTTTCCCATTTTGGTAGCAACCTTGGCCATTACAGGGTTGCAGGAGTTTCCTACAGCCTGTTTGATTGTCTGCGTACCGTGGTTTGTATTGCTCCAGCAGTGGAGAGTAACACCTGCCACGGTAATACGTGAATTACAGCTGAAGGTTTCCGTAGTGGTGATAGCCTTTTCCTCAATTGCTGAGGATGCGGTAATTAGTTTGAAAGTTGACCCCGGCTCATAGGTATCACTGACTATGGGGTTTCTCCACATCTTTGATAAAACTTCAGATTTATTCTTTGCTTTTTCGTATTCCTCAGCGTATGTTTCATCTGTAGGCACAGTGGCGTTGTTAGGATCGAACCCCGGTGTAACGGCACTGGCCAGAATGTCCCCCGTCTTAGGATCCATAACAAGACACATTATGCGTTTGGCCCCGGTCTTTTCCATACCCTCATCTATAGCCTTCTCCACATAGTACTGGATTGCTTCGTCGAGAGTGGTAACCACATTGAGTCCATCCTGTGCCTCGTGATATTCTTCCCGGCCTTCTACAAGCTCGTTTCCGGAAATATCGGTGTTTTTAACCCATCTTCCCGGCACTCCGCTGAGAAATTCATCATACTGAAGCTCAAGGCCTGTTCTGCCCTGATTATCGTCATTTACACTTCCCAGAACCTGAGATGCAAAATTCCCGAGAGGATAGTTTCTCTTGGTGCCCTCTGCCAGCTCAAGACCGCTGTATTTCAATGCCCTGATTTTATCTGCAGTTTCCTTGTCGAGGTATTTTGTCAGAGAAACCATAAGAGTATCCTTCGTAGCGCTCTGAAGAACCTTTTCCTCGTCTTTATCTATGATTTCGGCTATTTTGCCGCACATCTCCTTTATTTCGGCATCGGTCTTTTCATATGTAAACTGGGACGGCCATACCCAGAGAGTATAGCATGTGGTACTGGTAGCCAGTTCCTTGCCGTTTCTGTCATATATGATACCTCTCTTGGCCTGAATAGCCGTATCGTTCGTCTGCTGAAGTATGGCCTTTTCGGTGTACTCTTCGGCATCTACAATCTGAATCCACGCAACTCTGAACGTAAGGGCGACCATAAGCAGGGCAACAATAAAGAACCCTATCGCTACTCTTCTCTTATGTACTAAATTTACCGGTGCTTTCATACAGCTTTTGACTCCTGTTATTTTCTCTTATCAAACAGAAAGCCAGACCACCAATGGCTGTATTAAGTTGTCTGGCTCGCCTGTATATGAAATTATTCTAAGACTATTTATATTAACGCAGTATCGATTCTATGACTTGCTGTAAGCCTTCTCCCTTATTTCTGCACTGAGAGTGTCTCTGACCACCGCGTCTTCTTCTATGTAAATGCATTGATTTGCGGTCGGGTATTTCATTTTAAGCTCATTTATCGCATATTCCTCAACCGACTCAATGCCGTTGGCACCTTCTATCTTAACCCTCAGAGAGGTAATTTCGTTTTCGATGGTGCGGATTTCCTTGTTTGTTTTATTAATTGAATATTTTATTTCTGTAGCCTTGGCACTCATCCATACCGTTCCTACCAGCAAAATACCTGCAATAACAAGCAAAATAACAGAACGCACTAAAACGGCACGGGAAACAGGGCTCTTAGGCTGTGTCCTGGGAACCTCCTGGATTTTTCTGTCAGGTCTTGACGCTCTGCCTCTTCCCTCTCCGGGGTACGTATTTCTGTCCGGGAGCTGCTGTGCAAAATCTCTTGCATAAGTACTTGGCGGAATGTACGAATAGTCAGAAGTGTATGCTCTTTCTGCTGCTGTCATGTTTTTCCCTCATTATCACCTGGCATTAACGGTCTGTGCTGCGGCTATATTTTTTCAGCCACCCGCAGCTTGGCGCTTCTGGAGCGAGGATTTCTTTCGATTTCCTCCGCTGTCGGCGCTATAGGCTTGTTTGATTTTTTCTTTATGTCTCCTACCTTGCCGCACACGCACACCGGAAATTCCTTGGGGCATGTGCACGGGTTGATTCTCTTGTTGATAATATCCTTTACTATACGGTCTTCCAGGGAGTGGAAGGTTATTATGCAGAGCCTTCCTCCCGGTGCAAGCACATCGCAGAATTCGTCTACAGCTCTTTCAAGCTGTCCCAGTTCATCGTTGACTTCTATCCTTATAGCCTGAAATGTTCTCTTGGCCGGATGAGGTCCGTCTCTTCTTGCGGAAGCGGGTATGGCGGCTTTTATGATATCCACCAGCTGCCCTGTGGTTTCAACAGGCTTGTCCTTCCTGGCTCTGACTATGAAGTCGGCTATTCTGGATGCCCATCTTTCCTCACCGTATTTAAAGATTATATTCTTAAGCTCTTCTGCGCTGTAGCTGTTAATCACGTCGTAAGCCGTAAAATCGTCATCCTGACTCATCCTCATATCCAGCGGAGCTTCCTGCATGTATGAAAAGCCCCTCTCAGGGTTGTCCAGCTGAAAGGATGAAACACCCAGATCCAGCAAGGCACCGTCTATGCTGTCGATTTCAAGCTCTGCCAGCACATCTTTAATATCTGAATAATTACTCTGAACAAAAATCTTCCTGCAGGTGTACTCCTTAAGTCTGGCTTCGGCCGCTTTAAGCGCATCTCTGTCCCGGTCTATGCCTATGAGCAGACCTTCATTTCCCAGTCTGCTGCATATGCCCTCGGAGTGTCCCCCGCCGCCCAGAGTTCCGTCTACATATATTCCATCAGGTCTTATATTAAGCCCTTCCATACATTCGTCGAAAAGCACAGATGTGTGTCTGAATTCCATACATCCCACCTGCCTTAGAAATTATATTCCGCCAGAGCTCTGGCAAAATCCTCGTTTTCCATCTTGCTCTCGTTATCCGGTGAATCCCATACCTCACGGCTCCATACCTCTATCTTGGACATGGCTCCCATGGTAACCAGTTCTTTTTCAATGCCGGCATACGCCTTAAGCTCCTGCGGTATTATTATTCTTCCCTGTTTGTCAAATTCACATTCTGCTGCATTGGCGCAGAAGTGTCTGATAAAAGCTCTGACCTTGGGATCTGATTCCGGCAGCTGAGCGATTTTCTCCATCTGCTTGTCCCAGTCTTCAGAGGTGTAAATGTAAAGACATCTATCCAGTCCCTTCGTTAGAATACACCTTGCTCCCAGTCCCGCACGCAGTTTAGAAGGCACAATCATTCTGTTCTTCTCATCTATTGAGTTGTAAGATGTGCCCATGAACATGGCTGCAGCCTCCTGTATAAAATGACAATAATCCAATGTAAGTTTCTATACTACCACTATACACCACTTTTAAACACTTTTCAATATAAAAATTGGGTTTATTTAAAAAATATCCCCACTAAAATGTGGTAATTCTCCCTTGCCCGCCTTCCGCACCAGCTGCAGTGTCACAGCATATAATGACAATACCTATATTTATGAAATGAGGTAATTAAAAAATGGGTTTTTTAGAAAACGATTCTAATTGTACTACGGAAAATCTTGTGTTTCTTAACAAGGTTTTTTTCGATGATACCGGATCTTCATGTCCTCTGATCGTGCCGCTGTCCACTACCGCTTCAGGCTTTACTCAGCAGCTCATCATCGGAGACAGGGATAGGGACAGAGACAGAGACAGATATAGATATAGAGATAGAGATAGAGATAGAGATAGAGATAGAGATAGAGATAGAGATAGAGATAGAGATTGTGACTGCAGAAGGTGCAGAGAACGCGACTGGGATCGCGACTGGAACCGCAATATGACACGATGCAGCGACTTCAATCTGTGCAATGCAAAATTTACAGTAACCAACTCCTGTGTAACCATCACTTCGGCTGTTCAGGCGAGAAACTCCTCCTTCGATGCTGATGATGTGACTATTGACGGATTCCCTGTTACAGATCTGGATCTTCAAAACGGCAGATACTTCGCAGACCTTTCAGGAATTATGGCCGATATAACAAGATGCCCTTGCACACCTAGATGTACACACATCTGCGACGACAGCTGCTCACACCGCCGCTGCGATAATGACTGCGACATGGACTGCGACAGAGATGAACACTTCTTCCTGGCAGAGGTCCCTGGGCCTTGGGAACTGCTTTTCACCATAGTTCTGGAAGGTTTTGTTTCCAACGGCACATGTACCAGAGAGTTTAAACTCTGTATCAAAACCAGAAATGACTCCACAGGCAGATGCCCTGTAACGGTAAGAGCTTCCAGCAATTTCGGTCTGCAGTGTGTAAGAATACCTTGCCAGAGTCAGGGTATAGCTCCTGCTCTCCGCTTCAATTTCGAAGGCTGTGCAGTTCTTCTCAATCCTGTAATAACCGTATCCGAAGCATCTGAAGAAGACTGTCCGTCAAGAGATGTAAGGGTAACCGGAAGTCTTGTGTTCACTCCTAAGATCAATCTTCAGGTCGTAAGGCCTTCATTATTTGCTCTTAATGCCGAGGAAGTAGATGTATGCTGCGATAATCTGGGGCAGTGTGACCCTTGTGCACCTCATTCGGAACGCTGCTTTGATGAGGATGATGATGGCGACAGACGCAGACGTCAGACGATAAGCCAGATTCCAGCATGCCAGTGCTGCGAAACAAACGGGTTCAGATTTTAAGTCTTAACCTCAAATAAAAACCCCGCTTTCAAGCGGGGCCTACATAATCGGTTTTTCTAATACTTGTTCTTTTTTCCTATGCTATTCTTATATTTATTCTTGCGATGGCTGAAAATAGTGTCCTTTCTAGGGTTAGCAGTTTTTATAATTTTCCTTACAAGCTTAATCAAAACCAGCACTATCAGTACTGCCAGAATCACACAAACAGCAGCCGCAATGATTTCATTCAAATTCCAGCTCCCGTCAAAATCAATCAGAAGCCTGTCCTTCAAAAAATCTTTCATCTTTCTTACCTTTTCCCCATGTAATAAGCCCGTTCCCTATTTGTTTCATTATACAACAAAGTTTTACGTCATGTCAAACATCATGTTAAAGCTTCATATTTAAAATCTGAATTAGCAATAAATGCACAGTATATTATTTTCACCCCTAAAAAATAATATTTTTAGAGCATAAACTCAGTAAGAAGCTAAACAGTGGAGGAAGCAAAAGTGATAAGATTTTTTTACTGCACCAGAAACATAACAGGTCTCATTCTGGTAATCAGTCCGCTTGTCGGATTTTTATATATAGATTATAACTTTACCCTTTCCATGGTATTTATGTGTGCTCTGGCGACAGGTGTTTTTCTCGGTTCCTCGTGTTATGAGCTGCTCAATTTCAGGCTATGGACAAGTCTTGCATCTATAGCCTCATGTATGGGTGCATTGCTTCTTCACACTGATTCCATCACTTCACAAGCAGCAGGAATATGTTTCATAGGTCTATACGCAGGAGGACTTGCCGCCATAGTTCCGGCAAATCTTCTCACCGGCTGGTTCAGGGCAAGCAAAACTCTTCTTGCAGGTGCAGTTTACGGCATCTCAGTTATTGCGGGAGCGTTCATAGGTTACTTCATGGAAAGGTATACTTATTCTTCTGTCATTTTCAGCCTGATTATGATGCTGACAGGAACACTTATTTTTTTGCAGAAGCCTCCCCTCTTTCTCACTTCACCGGTTCCATGTGAAGACAGGCGCTTTGTCTGCGGAAAAAGAGCGGTGACCATCAAGCTCTTTTTTTTCGTGCTGGCAGCCAGCTTCGCTGCGGGGCTGACATTATTCAGGCCGGAAAGTGATTCCATTGGGAGCCTTAACATTTCAGGAGACGTAATCCTGACTCTGGGACTGGCCTCAGGCTCCTTTCTTACCGGACTTCTGTCCGAATACAAAAGTGCTTACGGAGGCTGCATTTTAGTAATCTTTCTGGCAGAACTTTCTGTATTTAACTTTGGCGGCATACACTCTACACCTGCAATATATATAAGCAGCCTTGCCTGTGGCATGTGCCTTTCTGCCATTACGGTTATTATTCCCATTGCTGTATACTATATCTACGGCCCTCAAGGATATAACAGCTGCCTGCCAAAAGTCTGGGCAGCACTTCCGTCAGGTCTGGCAACAGCATGCGCAGTTCGCAGTTTTTACTCAAACTGCGTGACAGACACATCCTCAGCAATCATTTCTCAACAGACCGCTTCAGTCTGCCTTATGGCCATGCTTGTTGCCTGTTTCTTCACAATTTTTTCAGCATGGAAACACAGATTCATTCTTTTAAAATAGTGCTGCAGATGATATAATATATATTTACAAAATCATGTAACAAACGGGTTTTTAAATATATATTTACGGAGGAAAAAATGAACGCTTTTGTTAAATTCGACCATGTAAAAAAGGTGTATCAGATGGGGGAAGTTTCTATAGAAGCTTTGCGGGATGCCTCCTTCGAGATAGAAAAAGGAGAAATCTGCGTTATTGTCGGACCGTCCGGCGCAGGTAAAACCACTCTTCTCAATATTCTGGGCGGCATGGATGCACTGACGGAAGGTCATGTCTATCTGGACGGAAGTGATATTTCAGGGTATTCCTCCAGGCAGCTTACTACATACAGACGCCACGAAATAGGCTTCGTATTCCAGTTCTATAATCTGGTGCAGAACCTTACAGCTCTGGAAAACGTTTCTCTGGCCACACAGATATGCAAGAATCCTATGGACTCAGCAGAAGCACTCACCAAGGTAGGTCTTGCCGACAGACTTGACAACTTCCCCGCTCAGCTTTCCGGAGGCGAACAGCAGCGTGTGGCTATCGCCAGAGCCCTGGCCAAAAACCCTAAGCTCCTTCTCTGCGATGAGCCTACCGGCGCGCTGGACTATAACACAGGCAAAGCGATTCTCAAACTCCTTCAGGATACAGCTCATGACACAGGCATGACAGTAATCATAATCACCCATAATCAGGCCATAACTCCTATGGCAGACAGGATTATTCACGTAAAAAACGGCACCGTTTCTTCTGTTGAAATCAATCAGAACAAGACGCCGGTAGAAAATATCGAGTGGTAGAAAGGCTGGCCTGAATTATGAAAAACATGATGACTAAATCTACACTGCGGGAAATCAGAGGCAGCTTAACCAGATGGCTGGCCATACTTGCCATCGTCATGCTGGGAGTTGGATTTTTCTGCGGTCTTAAGGTCTGCAAGGATGCCTTCACCCTTACCGGAGACACCTTTCTGGACGAACACAACCTTTTCGACTACGAGCTGATTTCCACACTGGGTCTGGATGATGAAAGCGTGGATACAATCAATGCTGTGGATGGTGTCAGATATGCGGAAGGCTCATGGTCTGCAGACATACTCTTCGAAGAAGAAGAAACGGAAAACGGTGAAAATGTGGCAAAACTCCACACCGTCAGTCAAAAAATAAGCACACTTTCCCTTGTAGAAGGACGTATGCCTGAAAGCGCTGACGAATGCGTCGTTGATTCACTGCATTTCAGTTCCGAAGACATAGGCAAAACCATATATCTAACCGCCGGAAACGAGGAGGACACTCTTGATATGCTGGCAGGCCGTGAATATACCATAACCGGCCTGGCGACTTCTCCTCTCTACCTTAACTTTGAACGAGGATCCACATCTCTGGGCGACGGCAAGGTGGCAGCATTTATATACATAACTCCAGAGGCATGGGACTGCGATTACTTCACAGAAATCTATGTCGATCTGGAAAAGACCGCCCCTATTTTCACCGATGAATACAAGGAAATCGCAGATAGCATGGAGAACCCTCTCACCGATGCGCTGGAAAGCTGCGGCAGCGCCAGATACGATGAAATAATGGATGAGGCCAACGAAAAGCTGGCTGATGCTGAAGAAAAACTGGCCGATGCCAAAGCCGACCTGGCCGATGGCGAAAAGAAGCTCAAGGATAACGAAAAGAAACTGGCAGATGCCGAAAAAGAAATAAAAGACAACGAAAAGAAACTTGACGATTCCGAAAAAGACCTGAAAAAAGCCAGAACCGAGTACGAGGACGGCGTCGAAAAATATAACAGCGAAAAAGCCGATGCCTATGGGCAGCTTGACCAGCTCAAGTCTCAAGTTGACATGGCAGCAGGTACACCGTACTATGACCAGTATCTGGCTCAGTACACCCAGGCTAAGACCCAGGCAGACAGCCAGTTTGAAGCCGCATGGGCAGAACTGGAAAAAGGACGTATCGAAATAGAAAAAGGCGAAAAGAAAATATCAGACGGCAGACAGGAGCTTAAGGAAGCCAGAGCTGACCTGGCCGATGGCAGAAAGAAAATTGCCGACGGCAAGCAGGAAATCGCTGACGGCAAGAAAAAAATTGCCGACGCCGAAGAAGAACTGGACGACGCCAGAGATGAAATCGATGATATAGAACATCCTGACACCTACGTTCTCGGCAGAGATACCAATATCGGCTATGTCTGCTTTGAAAACGATTCAAGCATAGTGGACGGAATCGCCAAGCTGTTCCCTATCTTCTTCTTTATCGTGGCTGCACTGGTTGTTATGACCACCATGACAAGAATGGTTGATGAGCAGCGCACCCAGATAGGCGTACTTAAAGCGCTGGGTTACAGCAGAAACACCATTCTGAAAAAATATGTGATATACTCGGCAAGCGCCACTCTCATCGGAGGACTGACAGGCTTCATTTCGGGCTCCTATGCTTTCCCTTGGGTAATATGGGCCGCCTACGGAATGATGTACAACTTCTCCGATATAATTTTCGTAATAGACTGGAAACTGGGTGGATTGTCCATTCTGGCAGCACTGGTATGCGCTGTGGGAAGCACTATTTTCTCCTGCTACAGAGAACTTAAGGAAGTACCTTCTCAGCTTATCAGACCTAAGACACCTGCCATGGGAAAGCGCATCCTGCTGGAGCGTATCGGCTTCATCTGGAAGAGGCTTTCCTTCCTTCGTAAGGTTTCAATGAGAAATATCTTCCGCTACAAAAAACGTTTCTTCATGATGATTATCGGTGTATGCGGCTGTACAGCTCTCCTGGTGGCCGCCTTCGGAATAAATGATTCTGTTAAAAATGTGGTTTCCGACCAGTACGATAATATATTCCATGTGGACTATACAGTTACCTTCGACAAAGACCTCACCGCAGATGAACAGCAGGAATTCATGGATGAGAACAGCAGTGTAATTTCCGACTGTCTTTTCCTTAATGCCCTTTCGGTGGATGCCCATGCAGGCAATGCCGTTAAATCAGTAAACATGGTAGTGGCAGAGAAGGATGCTCCTATAGAAAAGTTTATCGACCTTCACAATGAAGACGGCCCTATCACCTTCCCGGGTGACGGCGAATGCGTCATAAACGAAAACCTGGCCCAGAAACTCGGACTAGAGGCCGGAGATACTCTCACCGTATTCGACAGTGACATGCGGGAGATGAATCTCAAAATTACAGCACTTTGTGAAAACTACGTATATCACTACGTATACCTTAATCGTACTTCTTACGAAGAGCAGTGGGGACACATGGAAACCAACACGGCTTTCGTCCTCGGAGTCATCGGAGAAGACGGTGAAATTGCAGATACGAGCGCAGACGGCGCATATCTGATGAATGCAGACAATGTGGCTTCTGTTTCAATCACTAAGGATTTCCGCGACCGTATTTCCAATATGATGAAGAGCATGAACTACATAATCATGCTGGTGGTCGGCTGTGCCGGCGCTCTGGCCTTCATAGTCCTCTATAACCTGACCAACATCAACATTACTGAGCGTATAAGGGAAATAGCCACCATCAAGGTTCTTGGCTTCTACCCTAACGAAACATCGTCCTATGTATTCCGTGAAAACATAATGCTCACGGCTATTGCGGCCCTGGTGGGTCTTCCTATAGGAAAGGTTCTCCATGCCTTTATCATCAATCAGATACAGATTGACCTGATGAGCTTCAATATGCATATACAGCCTTTAAGCTATGTGCTGGCCGTTGTCATGACCTTTGTTTTTGCAGGCATAGTAAACTTCGTAATGTACTTCAGGCTGGAAAAGATCAGTATGACTGAATCGCTGAAGTCGATTGAATAATCATTGCTTTTGCACAGCAAAAGTCCCCGGGTTCATTTTACTTTGAAGTCCGGGGACTGTTTTTATCTGTTCAGTTTCTCTAAAGTAAACTCCGCCTCCACATTCAGATCTCCGTCGCTGCGGAAGGTCCTGAAAAGATATTTATCGTCAGCCGTTCTGAGCCTTTTAATCTCTATGGTCTCTCCGAGAGGTGCCTCCTTGCTGAAATGAATTCTCATTACAGTTACCCGGTGAGTGCCTGCCGCCAGTTCAGGTATATAGTCGCAAAGCATATCCACATAGTTGGTGTTGTTCATGTGGCCGTTGTAATCCACATCACTGAGTCTTACAGTCTTGACTCCTACAGGCTCAGATGCTGCCATATTCTCTACGTCCTCACGGCTTATCTTGAACTTGCTACCTGGCATTACGTCCACATATTCGTCCATGGTGTAGTTGGAAAAATCCACCTCATCGACTTTCATTATCTTGCGTGTTTCCGAGTTTACAAGTGTCCACTGACTGGAAATCATAGCCGCCGTTTCACCGTTCTTACGCACCAGATAATTTCTCAGGAAAGTGGCTCTCACACTTGGGCATGGCCATGTGAAAACCTCTATTTCCTCGTCCAGAGCAACCTCCTGCGGGATTACCATATCCAGGCGGCTCAGCATGAGGGCCTGCCCTTTATCCAGCAGTTCGTCGTAGGAAGGCTTCTGGTCCGCCATCTGCCGGGAGCCGCATTCCTGCATTTTTCTCAGCAGCCCTGCAGGACGGGCTTTCCTGTTCATATCAACATTGTATACGTTAATGCTGCTTTTATATCCGTAAACGTCTTCTCTCATTTTAACCTCATCTCTTTTCTTATTGTTTTGTCTTTTGTCAGTTATTTCATTACCGCATCCACCGCCTTGATAAAAGCACTTCTGATGCCGCATTCTTCCAGCACTGCCACCCCTTTTATAGTTGTACCTCCCGGTGAGCATACCCTGTCCTTAAGCTCTCCCGGGTGAAGCCCGGTCTTCAGCATGAGCTCCGCTGTTCCTGCCATGGTGGTACACGCCAGTTCGTATGCCGTCTTACGGGCAACTCCGTTTTTTACGGCGCCATCTGCTATTGCTTCTATGACCATATCAAAAAACGCAGGTCCGCAGCCTGACACAGTCGTTGCCGCATCCATAAGTCTGCTCGACATGGTTATAACCGTTCCAAGCGCTGACAGAATATCTGTTATCGCAAATCTGTCCTCATCCTTCATACTGCTTGTTTCTTCCATCAGGAAAGTGCCCTTTCCTACAGCGACAGGAGTGTTGGGCATAACGTACTGCACTGCCGTTTCCCTGCAGTCTATGTGAGCAGCGTATTTTTCAAAATCCCATCCTGCAGCTACAGAAATCAGATTCTTGCCCTTGAGTCCGCCTTCGCCCAGTTCTTTAAGGACATCTTCTATCTGATAAGGCTTACAGGCCATTATAAGTGTATCGCAGATTTCTGACAGCTCTTTAAGTGAAGCACACGGTGTAAATCCCAGGCGCTCTGCATTGTTCTTCAGTTTTTCCTGATTCGGCGCATAGGCGAAAATGCTGCCAGCGCACACCTTTCCTGATGTGATAAATCCCTCAGCCATCGCCTGAGCCATATTTCCCATTCCTATAAATCCGAATTTCTTCATCTTGTTTTCTCCTTATTTTTCACGTCACTTACCGGATTATTCAATCTCAAGTTCTACCGGGCAATGGTCAGAGCCAAAAACCTCAGTATGAATTTTTGCACTCTTGAGGCGGCTTTCCATATCAGACGTTGCCAGGAAATAGTCGATTCTCCATCCTGCATTCTTCTCTCTGGCTTTGAAACGGTATGACCACCATGAATATATGCCCTCCGCATCCGGATAAAAATATCTGAAGGTGTCGATGAAGCCGCTTTCCAGCAGCTGGGTCATCTTGCTTCTTTCCTCGTCGGTAAAGCCCGCGTTGCGGCGGTTTGTCTTAGGGTTCTTAAGGTCGATTTCCTTATGTGCCACATTCATGTCGCCTGTTACGATTACCGGCTTTTTAGTGTTGAGCTGGAGCAGAAATGCTCTGAAATCGTCTTCCCACTTCATCCGGTAGTCCAGTCGTTTAAGCTCATCCTGAGAGTTTGGTGTATAGACGGTGACCATATAAAAATCGTCAAATTCCAGCGTTATCACTCTGCCTTCGTGGTCGTGCTCGTCTATATCTATGCCATATGCCACGCTGATGGGTTCCTTTTTAGTAAAAATCGCTGTGCCGGAGTAGCCTTTCTTGTCGGCGTAGTTCCAGTACTGGTGATATCCCGGCAGCTCCATTTCTATCTGTCCCTCCTGCAGCTTGGTCTCCTGCAGGCAGAAAATATCCGCATCTATATCGTTAAAAAATTCCATAAAATTCTTTCCCATAACGGCTCTGAGACCGTTGACGTTCCATGAAATCAGTCGCATATTCTTTCCTCCTTCTGCTCTTTGCCTTGCCTTGTTTCTCTTGTCATTTCTCGCTGCATCATCTCTTCGCCCCAATCGCTGAGCTGCTCCAGAATGGGCATGAGGCGGTCGCACATTTCCGTGGAAGAGTACTCTACCCTGATAGGGACTTCCAGATATTCTCTGCGTTCCACCAGACCCTCCTCCTCCAGTTCTTTAAGCGAGTTTGCCAGAACGGTGTTTGAGATGCCGTCAAGTTTTCGCCGCAGCTCATTGTACCTCATGGTTCCTTTATTGTTAAGAGAGCAGATTATCTGCATCTTCCACTTGCCTCCGATTATTGACATGGTGTAATTCAGCGGGCATTTTTCAAGACATGGACAGTCGTAATGTGTTTCTATCATGTTGCCTCCTTTCTGCCCTTCGCTCCGGGCAGCGGTTAGTATTTTTTGCCGTAAGATTTTTGCCGGCAGTAAGTTTTTTATTACTTGATAATAAAAATTTGCGTTATTGACTTTGCTGTCAGTGATACTATAATTATAGCAGGTAAGAAAAAAAGAGCAAGTTTGTTTTGCATATAACTTTCGCATTGAGGCGTAATTTAGGAGGGAAAATTTTATGGACATTTATCTTCAAGGACTGACTATGGGTCTGGCTTATGTAGCTCCCATCGGGCTTCAGAATCTTTTTGTTATAAACACGGCTCTTACTCAGCCACGAAAAAGGGTCTATGCAACAGCCTTAATCGTTATCTTTTTTGACGTTACGCTGGGATTGGCCTGTTTCTTTGGAATCGGAGCTGTCATGAGCGCTTCGCCATGGCTTGAGATGGCCATTCTGCTGGTAGGCAGCGTTATAGTAATATGGATTGGTCAGGGATTGGTGCGTTCAAAAGATACTCTTGATACGAGTACAGATGTTAATATACCTATTGCCAAAGTAATCACCACCGCATGCGTAGTAACATGGTTTAATCCACAGGCCCTGATTGACGGTTCAATGATGCTTGGTGCGTTTAAAGCAACACTGCCGGAAGGCACAGACTTTTTCTTCGTTGGCGGTTTCGCAAGCGCTTCAGTGCTGTGGTTCCTTGGGATTTCAACAATAATATCTCTTTTCAGCGCTAAAATCACCGATAAGACCCTCCGTGTAATCAATATCGTATGCGGTATAGTAATTATATTCTACGGACTTAAACTTCTGTGGAGCTTTATTCAGATGGTGATTCCGTACTTCGGATAGACTTTTCTGTTGTGATAGCTTTTTCCATATTATGGTGTATGAAGGTTTTCCTAAACCGCTTAATTGTTTTCTTTTTGGAAACAAAACAGGCCTTTTGGAAAACCTTCTTTCATATTGTTACATGTATTCTATATTGTGGTAAGGGATTCTGCCGAAATTCATGGTTTTTTCTTCTATAAAAGTCGCTGCATACCATTTTGTTTTCCAAAACCGTCGTATTGTTTTCCCTCGGAAAACATTTTGGCCATTTTGGAAAACCGGCAGATAAATCTTCAATTTAACTCTTGAAAAAGCCGCCGGGTTGTGCTATTATATTCCATGCCGCCGGGATGTGGCTCAGTTTGGTAGAGCGTTGCGTTCGGGACGCAAAGGCCGCAGGTTCGAATCCTGTCATCCCGACCAGATAAAAACCGCTGTAATCTTGTATTTACAAGGCTTCAGCGGTTTTTTGTTTTGTGTGTAAATTGTTCTTTTATTGCCAGTCAGATTAGTTCGGCTAACATTTGGCTAACTCTCCCCTTCCCCATTCTGCCTGAAAAATACCATCAGCAGCAATGCGGCCAACATGGACATAGCAGCACCAAAGAGGAAAGGCACAGCAGTCCCGAATTGATCCCACAGGAATCCACAAATGACGCTGGCCGGAAGCAGTGCTATTCCGGAAACCGTAGAGTGAAGTCCCAGCATAGTTCCTTTAAGCCGGGCAGGAGCGATTTCCGCAATCAGAGCACGTTCAACCCCTGCAGTCATGGCGGTAAATACGCCGTAAACAGCAAATATCACTATGAATGCCGGTGCAGACGATGCAAAAGCAAAACCTGTATAAACTGCACTGAAAAGCAGATATCCGCAGGTCAGCACACTCTTTCTGCCAACTTTGTCCGACAGTTTTCCAAAAGGCACCGCCAGCACTGACGCTGTAAGATTGTACAGAAAGTAAAGCAGTATAACGTTGGTGTCGTCGAATCCGGCGCTTTTGGCACGGAGCAGCAGGAATGTATTCGATGAATTTCCCAGTGTAAACAGGAAAACGATCAGCAGGTACAGCTTAAGCCTGCCGTCCAGTGACGAGAAGCCTGTCCAGAGCCTTATGTACACCGAAGGCTTTGCCCATGGTGTCGCCCTCAGCACTTTCGCTGACCATGACGTCACGTGGAGCTGTACGTATGCCTTTTCCGAGGCGGTCTATGACACGGGCCGTCAGTATGCCCGCCCAGCTTCCTGCAAACAGCAGTGCCAGCTTGTAAAGAAATCCTGTAGCATAGCCGGCGAAAGCTATAGGCTTTTTCTTTTTGTATTTATCCGTTATATATCCGCTGAAAACTTTCAACAGGCTGGCTGTGCTTTCTGCGATGCCCTCAATTACTCCCACCAGGGCAGGAGTGGCCCCAAAAGCCGCCGTCAGATATAAAGGAATTATAGGATACACCATCTCGGAGCTTACATCCATAAAAAAACTTATGAGCCCGAGAAAAACAATATTGCGCACGCTCATGCGCCCCCTCTCGATTATTGGTAAAGTTAGTAAATGTTGATAGCTTTCCTTACGTTTTCCATAATAGATGTGTTTTCAGCATCCTCTATGTGCTCCCTCATCTCTCTCGGAGCTTCCTCATGTCTTGCCGGATTGCCACTGCCCCCTACGCAGCCGCCTATGCAGGCCATACCCTCTATAAAGTTGCCGTCCAGCACGCCTTTCGTGGCTTTAAGCAGTGCCGTCTTGCACTGGTCGATTCCCTGGCATACCACCGGTTTATACTCAAAATCTTCAATTTCAAGTTCCTTGAGAGTCTGCTCAACTGCCGCCGCCAGTCCTCCTGTACGTGCAAACATTCTGCCGTAATACGATGCCTGGTTCCACTCGGTCAGTTCCTGCTCTTTCAGCAGAATATCCCGGCTGTCAAAAAGGGCCTGCAGTTCCTCGAAGGTCATGACGTAGTCCACATATGGGCTTACTGTTTCTTTTCTTACTTCTGCCTTTTTAGCTATGCACGGACCGATAAAAACGATTACGGAGTCCGGTTTCTTCTGCTTGACGTGCTTTGCCAGTTCCGCCATAGGGGAAAGGTTGTGGGAAATATGTTCCGCCATTTTAGGGTGCCTGGTTTCGATGTATTTTACGAAAGCCGGGCAGCATGATGATGTGAGAAAACCTTTTTCCTTCAGCTCCAGGCCTTCTTTGTATGCTACCATTTCCGCGCCTACTGCAACCTCCAGAACCTCGTCAAAACCCAGCTTTTTAATGCCTGTTATCACCTGGCCCAGGGATGCGTAAAGGAACTGGCTGGCGATGGACGGTGCCACGATGGCTATCATCTTGCCCTTTTCACAGTTGTCCTCTGCTTTCTTGATTTCTTTGATTATGCTTACGATGCTGGACACATCTACTGTCGCTCCGAATGGGCACTGATATACACAGGCTCCGCAGGAAATGCACTTTTCCTCGTCGATAGTTGCCTCTCCTCCCGGCCCCATGGAAATAGCTCCCACCTTGCAGGATCTCTCACAGGGTCTCTGGAAATTATGTATGGCACCGTAAGGGCATTCCTTGGCACATTTGCCGCATTCCACGCATTTGCTCTTGTCTATGGTTGCATGCTGGTGCTCGTCTGTGGTTATGGCGCCGCGCTTGCATGCCTGTTTGCAGCTGTGGGCCAGGCAGCCTCTGCAAAGGTCCGTCACCACGTACCCCGCCTCCGGGCATTCGTCGCAGGCAATCTTGATCACCTGAACTATGTTTTTGTTATTGCGGCTTCCTCCCAGGGCCAGTCTGATTCTCTCGGCTACTACAGCCCTGTCTTTATATATGCAGCAGGTCTGCGGCGGCTCATCTTTGGGAATAACCTCGCTGGCGATTTCGTTAAATTCCGCAAATGCATCGTTTCCCTTCCATGTCTGATAGGCCACCTCTCTCAGCACCTTGTATTTGGTTTCCTGAACTTTGTTGTCAAAAAGCTTTAATTCCAATTCCAATTCTCCTTTTGATATATCCTGATGTTCAATTTTGTGGTATTCACTACACTTCATACCGGTTTTTATATTATCAGATTCTAATTTTTTTTTCAATATATCCGCCTTTAGTAAACATTAAAAGAACAATGATGCATCAGAACATACTGCGATTTCATCACTGGCCGTTCATGTTATATGGACAAACATCAGTTCTTCTGGTATACTAGTACTAAAGAATTGTAGTGCAGACAGCAAAGGAGGATTAAGTAGGCCATGAATGAGAATAAACGGGTTCAGGCACAGCCGAACCAGCAGAAAGACAGAGTAATACTGCACTGTGACATGAACGGTTTCTTCGCATCTGTGGAACTTCTTTCCCATCCTGAGCTCAGAGACAGGCCAATGGCAGTCTGCGGCAGTCCCGACAAACGTCACGGCATTATACTGGCCAAAAACGAACTGGCAAAAAAAGCTGGTGTAGTTACGGCAGAAACAGTCTGGCAGGCATTGAAAAAATGTCCTGATCTGCAGTTCGTGCCTCCTCACATGAGTAAGTACAAGCATTACTCAAGACTTATAAACGAAATATACCAGCGCTTTACCGATATGGTGGAACCTTTCAGCATAGATGAATCATGGCTGGATGTTACGTCCAGCCGGAGTCTTTTCGGCAGCGGCAGGGAAATCGCGGATACAATAAGAGAAACTGTTAAAAAAGAACTCGGACTTACCCTTTCGGCAGGGGTCTCATTCAACAAGATTTTTGCAAAGATGGGTTCGGAATATAAGAAACCCGATGCCACTACTCTCATTACCCGTGAAAACTATAAAGAAATACTCTGGCCTCTCCCCGCAAAGGATATGTTTTTTGTGGGCAAGGCTACCGCACAGAAGCTGACAGCAGCAGGAATCAGGACTATAGGTGATATTGCCCTTACGAATCCTGATATCCTGGAAAGCATGCTGGGCAAACAGGGCAGGCAGCTGTGGGAATATACCAACGGTCTGGACAGCAGTCCTGTAGCCCGCGCTGATGAATCTGAAAAAATAAAATCCGTGGGAAACGGAGTCACCTTTACCCGCGACCTGATAACTGAAGACGATATAATCACAGCGGTGACATCTCTTTCTGACACCGTAGCCGGCAGACTGCGAAGATACGGCATGAAAGCCTGCGGCGTAAAAGTAGATATTAAAGACCCTTATTTTAAGGTGATTTCCAGGCAGAAGCAACTCTTCAGCCCCACCAATCTGGCCGGAGAGCTTGCAAAGAACGCCCTGGACATAATTCATTCATCATGGAAAAACGGAAGTCCCATCAGAATGCTGACCATTACAGGTATCAATCTTACTGATGAAATTTTCGATGAACAGCTGAGCCTTTTCGGTGTCAGCAGCGACGACAGACAGAAAAGCGAGCAGATAGAACGGACTATGGACGAAGTGCGAAAAAAATACGGCAGCAGCTCCATAGGATTTGCGGCCGTCCTTGACAACGATATAGGGGCCTATGTAAGAGGCTATGCCGAAGAGGAAGCTGATAACGATGAAAACCCGAAAAAAGAGTAAAACCATACATATCATCAGTTTCCAAAAAGGTCACTCTCCTGATTCTCTGTCATTTAATATCGCCTCACCTCTCAGCACCTGTACAGCCTGAACTCTGTTTACAGCTCCCAGCTTTCTGTAAAGATTTGAAGCATGCACCTTTATAGTGTTTGGCGACAGATACAGAATCGCAGCGATTTCCTTGTTGTTTTTTCCCTGATAAAGCAGTCCGGCAATTTCCCTTTCACGCTGTGAGAGGCTGTAACTGTCCATGACGGCAGCCAGCTTTTCCTCAGGGCTCTGAAGACGCTGGGCATCGTTTCTTTTGTCTACAGCACAGGAATTCCACACGAAAATAAGGTTTACTATGTTAAATACAAGCCAGAAAGCTACATATATCTCCTTATCATAACCGATGAAATCATGACTTGTACGTGAATCCACTATATTTGCCGTGGAAACTACGCACAGACCCACACAAACCAGGCTGTATACCATCATACAGATGTCCGTTATGTGGGGCTCAGCTTCTTTCCTGCCTTCTCTGCCCAGCCTCCAGAATCTCAGACCGAATACTGCAAGAAGAATAACCGGTATCAGATTGAGAGTTATCATAGTTAACGCATATACATTTTCACTTTTGAACAGAGGACCCAGAGTATATATACTGTCAGCATACATAATTATCATGGCCACTACGACAAAAATGATATCAAGCCAGTGGGGATTCTTAGCGCAGGCATAATCCCTTTCCATACATATCATGGCGTAGGCGATGCATATCTCCAGCATATTTTCCGTTACGTATATCCATGCAATACCCTCGCCTGTCAAATATCCATTCAGATAAATGATCAGAAAGTCACACACATTGTAAATCAGAACAAGCAGCAGAAATGCTGTGGTACTTCTCCACTTGAGCACCCTGCTGGTGGAAGTGAGATTCTTGGCTCTGATAACTGCATGCAGCGTAAAGGATGCCGCACTTATCAGAAGGGTCACAATATATCCCAGTTCTATTATCTTGTCCATTGTTACCTCCCTTCTCTTACGGTGAGGTTTCGGATTTCTACACGTATATTATATTTTCATTCCGGTAATTTTTCCATATTTTTCATTCAGAAGAATGCATTTTTGGCGTTCTCTTAGCAAATGCTCCGGAGTCAGGAAAGGCACAACCGTCATACCCCAAAAACCGGAAAAAGCCGGACATCACGTCCGGCCTTTCCGGTCTTTATTTATTTAAGCTATAATATATTAAGGAGAACTTCTGATTAAGCCTCCATAGCTTTTAAAGCAGCCTCTTTTTCAGCTTCTCTCTCTTCTAAGATTCTTTCATATTCTTCGTCAGTCATCTTAACCATTGAGATTCCGGTGAAGCCGTAGAAAATTGATACTAACGGATTCAGCCAGTTAAGGATTGCATACGGAGCATATCCTCCCTTACCCCACTGAGGGCACTGCAGGAACTTGCTCATAGTAGCACCGCAGGTGTTCCAAGGGATAAAGTTTGAAGTGATTGTGCCGGAGTCTTCCAGACATCTTGACAGGTTCTTCGGAGCCAGCCTGAGGTCCTCGAAGGCTTCCTTGTACATTCTTCCCGGAAGGATGATTGCAAGGTACTGGTCAGAGCAGAGTGCATTTACGATGATGCAGGAAAGGATTGTTACCAGTACCAGACCGCCTCTTGTGCCTCTTGCAAGCTTGAGGAGCGCACCTGCGATGGAACCCATGATTCCTGTGCAGTCTACGATACCGCCGAATACCATTGCGCAGAGGATAAGTGAAATTGTCCACATCATACCCTGCATACCGTCTGATGTAAGCAGTGAGCCAAGCTCAGCTATAACATCGCTTGCATCTTCAGGGATATCTACGCCAACGCCGTAGTTTAAAATGGATGGTACGGATTTCAGACTATTGCCCTGCATAGGGAAGAACGGAAGTCCGAGAACAACGCCGCCGATCAGTGCAGGAAGTGCAGGCAGCTTGAGAGCTACTGCCACAATTACGAATACAGGTGCAATCAGGCAGAGAATACTTACCTGATAATTGACTGTGATGAATCCCAGGATTTCATCGATTGTTGATAAGTCTGCTGCGCCGTTGCTGTGGTTGGTAAAACCTATAACCAGATAGGCAATCAATGCGATAACCAGTGACGGACCTGTTGTCCATATCATGTGCTTGATGTGGTCAAACAGAGTTGAACCTGCTACTGCAGGAGCCAGGTTGGTAGTATCGGAAAGCGGTGACATCTTATCTCCGAAATATGCACCGGATACTACAGCACCGGCAGTCATATATGTAGGGAAGCCGAGAGCTGTACCTACACCGATAAGTGCAACACCCATGGAACCTGCTGTTGACCATGATGAACCTGTAGCTAATGATACGATGGAGCAAAGCAGACAAGCGGTAAACAGGAATACGCTTGGAGCGATAACCTTGATACCATAGTACATCATTGAAGGTACAACGCCGCCTGCCATCCAGGAACCAAGCATCAGACCTACAACTGCCAGGATGAGTATAGCCTGCATGGTCCTGTTGATAGCAGCCAGGATACCCTGTTCCATGTAGGACCATTTCCATCCGTTGAGCATTGCAATCACAGCTGCGAATGCTCCGGCGAAGATAAGGGAAACGTGAGCTTCCCCTGCATCTGTGTCGACCATAACGCCCCAGAAGATAAGTGCAACCAGCACTACCATTACCAAGAGGCATTGCCACATAGGAATCTTTCTACCCATAATAAGTCCTCCTAAATAAGAATAATAAAGAATGGTTTTTTGCTGTGCCCTTTCGAGCACAGGTATATACTACATTCTTCACGGGACTGTCACAATTACCCGGACAGGTATTCTTACCTAAACTTTTGGGTAATAAAAAGAAATCCGGCTCCCATATTCAGCCTGGGAACCGGATTTTTTCAGTTTTTATGCGTTTTGGTTGTTAGCAGCAATTACAGAAAATAATTACCAGTAACAGGAAGAAAAATAACAAGCTGGTGTCAATTCCTCCACCTTCACCTAAAAAGCCACAAGTGTTTGACATATTAATTCACCTACTTCTTTCATTTTTTTAAAGCTAAGATGTATTCAGTTGTAGTATAGAATATGATGAAAAACACAATTGTGTTACGGCTTTTCGATTTTTATTGCTCTGCTATTAATCAGCTATCTCGGAATATCTCCGCCGCTTAACGCCTCATCGTAAACGGCACGGCTTCCGCCGATAAACTTCGGTCTGGTTCTTGCGCAGATAAGAGGTGCCTCCCCTATCTGCTTTATGGAAAGCCTTACAGGCACAGCAACTTTTTTGAGCTGCATACCGATGAGAGTTCCGCCGATATCCATACCTGCATCTGCTTTAATTTCCTCAACTGCCACAGGGCATTTCGCATTCTTATAAACAGTTACGGCAAATGAACCTCCTGCGTGAGGCTGCGGAACCACGTTTACAATCTCCGTCCCCGGCAGAAGTGCATCCTTTTCAACGATTACGGCACGATTCAGATGCTCACAGCACTGAGCCGCCAGAAAAATTCCCTTTGGCTCAAGGACACTCATCACGCCCTCATAAACCGCCTCTGCAGCGTTTATATCAGAGCCCTTGCCGATTCTCAGCCCTACCACCTCACTGGAACTGCAGCCGATAACGAAAATATCGCCTTTCTTAAGCTTCGCAGTTTCAACCAGCTCTGCAGCAGCTGTCCTTGCCTGTTCTTTGATGTCTTCATAAGTAAAATTCATTTACTTCGCCTTCTTTCTTGCTATAACTAAATCTGCCACGAATTCAGATATTTTTCCTGTTCAGGTGTCAGTGTATCGATTTCGATGCCCCATGCGGCAAGCTTGCGTCTTGCAATAATATCATCCATTTCCTCAGGAATGTTGATAAGATGATTGCCAAGTTTGTCGTGGTTTTCTTTTATGTAAAGAGCCCCCAGCGCCTGAACCGCAAAGCTCAGGTCCATAATTTCAGCAGGATGTCCGTCTGCAGCAGCAATGTTTACCAGTCTGCCCTCTGCAATTACATTGACCCATTTGCCGTTAGGCAGCTTATAGCCCATGATGTTCTTTCTTGCCTCTTTCTTCTCAACAGCAGCTTTTTCCAGTCCCTCCATGTCAACTTCGCAGTTGAAATGACCTGCATTGGTCAGGATAGCCCCGTCCTTCATAGTGAGCATGTGTTCCACTGTAATGGTCCATGCGCATCCTGTAGCCGATACAAAAATATCTCCCAGAGGTGCCGCCTGCTCCATCTTCATTACATCGAACCCATCCATCTTTGCTTCAATAGCCTTAACCGGATCAATTTCAGTTACGATAACTTTTGCGCCCAGTGCTGCCGCTCTCATGGCGATACCTCTGGAGCACCAGCCGTATCCAACCACAACTACAGTCTTGGCGGCGATAATAAGGTTTGTATTTCTCATTATGCTGTCCCATGTGGACTGGCCTGTGCCGTATCTGTTGTCAAAAAGATGCTTGCACTTGGCATCGTTTACTGCCATCATGGGGAATTTGAGCAGTCCTTCTCTGTCGAGGGCCTTTAATCTTATAATTCCGGTTGTGGTTTCCTCACAGCCGCCCCATACCTCTTCAGCCAGGTCAGGTCTCTTTTCATGAATAAGAGAAACGAGATCAGCACCGTCGTCTACGATGATATTCGGCTTCTGCTCAAGACACATCTCTATATGTCTGTCATATTCCTCCTGTGTTGCACCGTGATAAGCGTATACCCTCAGTCCGCTGTCTGCAAGTGCCGCAGCCACATCATCCTGTGTGCTCAGTATATTGCTTCCCGTCACTGACATCTCTGCTCCGCCTGCTGCGAGAACCAGACAAAGGTATGCTGTCTTTGCCTCCAGATGAACGGAAAGTGAAATTTTTACTCCCTCAAAGGGTCTGGTCTGTCTGAATTCTTCCTCAAGGCCTCTCAGCAAAGGCATATTTTTTCTTACCCATTCAATCTTCTGATGGCCGGACGGTGCCAGACCTATGTCCCTTACATCGTATTTTTCCATTTTATCTTCTCCTCTATTCTACAGTTACTGATTTAGCTAAATTCTTCGGTTTGTCAATATTACATCCTCGTTCCTTTGCAACATAATATGAGAAAAGCTGCAGCGGTACTACGGAAAGCAGAGGGCTGAGCTCGTCACGGCAAGGCGGTATATATATAACCTCGTTGCTCTGAGACTCTATTGCACGATTGCCTTCTTTTGCTATGGAAAGCACATGGGCGCCTCTCGCCTTGATTTCCTGAATATTTGAAATCATTTTCTCGTACAGAAAATCCTGTGTGGCCAGAGCCAGCACCAGGGTTCCCGGCTCCATAAGTGCTATGGTTCCGTGCTTCAGCTCTCCTGCCGCAATGGCAAAGGAATTGATATATGAAATTTCCTTAAGCTTCAGAGATCCTTCATAGGCAATTGCCGAATCCAGTCCCCTACCTATAAAGAATACCTGATCGCGGTTATAAAGGAGCTTCGCCAGAGCTTCGATTTCACCCTTCCTTTTCAGGTAGTCTCCCAGCTTCTGAGGTATTGCCGAAAGGTCTTCGATAAATTCCTTATAGAAGTCCTCCGAGATGGTCCCTCTCTGAAGCCCCATGTACAGTCCCAGAAGATACATGCAGGTCAGCTGTGTAGTATATGCCTTGGTTGAAGCTACTGCAATTTCCGGACCTGCCCATGTGTAAAACACATCGTCAGATTCTCTGGCCACAGAGCTTCCCACCACATTGACAACGCTGAGAATTCTCGCGCCCTTCCTCTTGGCCTCTCTCAAGGCTGCCAGAGTGTCAAGAGTCTCTCCTGACTGGCTGATTGCAATAAACAGAGTGTTCTGGTCAACCAGAGGATCCCTATACCTGAACTCAGAGGCAACATCAACCTCCACAGGAATTTTTGCAAATTTCTCGATTATGGTCTTGCCCACCAGGCCGGCATGGTAAGCCGTGCCGCAGGCTACAATATATATTTTAGAAAACCGGTCCAGTTCCTCCTTCGTAAGGGAAATACCGTCCAGCTTTATCTTTCTGTTTTCATCAAGACGTCTGTTTATAGTCTCACTTATGCCCTTAGGCTGCTCAAAAATCTCCTTGAGCATGAAGTGCTCGTATCCCTCTTTTTCGGCTGCATCCACATCCCATGTCACATGGAAAACATCGCGCTTCACAGGATTTCTGTTCTCATCGAAAATCTTCACACTGTCAGGTGTAACCACAACCATCTCACCGTTTTCTATGAGATAGATTTCCTTTACGTACTTAAGCAGTGCCGGAATGTCGGAAGCAATGAAATTGCTGCCTTTGCCCAGTCCCGCAATAAGTGGTGCATCCTTTCTTACAGCAACCAGCTTATCCGGGTCATCTGCAGAAATGGCCACAATGGCATACGCACCTCTCATGCGCCCCATAGCCTTAAATACAGCATCCTCCAGGCAGTCGCTTTCCTTCATGTAAATTCCTATCAGATGCGCTACTACTTCCGTATCGGTCTCCGATTTAAAGTGAACATGGTGCTTTTCTATGAGTTCCTGTTTAAGCTCCACGTAGTTTTCTATGATTCCGTTGTGCACTATGGCAACCCTGCCGTCCTCGCTGGCGTGAGGATGAGCATTTATATCAGATGGTGCGCCGTGGGTTGCCCATCTGGTATGTCCTATGCCCGTATGGCTGTAAAGGTTTTCACCGGCAATGAGATTTTCCAGGTTCTCAATGCCGCCTACATGTTTCTTTATGTTTATCTCTCCGTCTATGAGCAAGGCAATTCCCGCCGAGTCATAGCCGCGATACTCCAGTTTTTTAAGACCGTCAATGATAATGTCTCTGGCATTATCTCTGCCAGTATATCCTACAATACCACACATTTTATACTCCTATTTGAATTTTCTTTCTATCAGAGCAGCAAGTTCTTCCGCCAGTTCATTTATCTGTTCTGTATCGCTGCCCTCAAGCATTACCCTAACAAGTGGCTCAGTGCCGGAAGGTCTTATGAGAACACGTCCCGACCCTGCCAGCTTTTCCTCAGCAGTTTTGATTGCATCAGCAACTTCCGGGTCTTTTGCATAGGTCTTTTTGTAGTCGTTGTTGATTTTTGCGTTTACAAGCACCTGAGGATAGATTGCGATTTCATCCGCAAGCTCAGAAGCAGGTCTGCCGCTTGCAAGGACTGCCTTCACAAACTGAAGTGAAGATAAAATGCCATCGCCTGTAGTGGTGTGCTCCAAGAAAATTATATGTCCTGACTGCTCGCCTCCGATTACACAGCCCGTTTCCAGCATTTTCTCAAGTACATACCTGTCACCCACCCCGGTAACGTCCACTGCAATATTTTCCGCTTCCATAGCCTTGTGAAAACCTATGTTGCTCATAACTGTAGCAGTTACCTTATCATCCTTAAGGCGCCCTTCCGCCTTAAGCATCTTGGCACAGATGGCAATCGTCTTGTCTCCATCCAGGACCCGGCCCTTTTCATCGGAAACTATAAGTCTGTCTGCGTCTCCGTCAAATGCCAGGCCTATGAAAGCACCTTCTTTAACCACCCTTTCCTGGAGCTTTTCAGGATGAGTGGAGCCGCACCCGTCATTGATGTTTATACCATCAGGGCTGTCTCCTATAGTGACCACTTCGGCCCCCAGACTTTCATACACACGGCGGGCCACCTGATATGATGCTCCGTTGGCGCAGTCCAGAACCACCTTCCTGCCGTCCAGGCGGAAGTCGGCGGTCTGTATCAGATGCTCTGCATAAAGTTCAGCCGCACTTTCCTCTGCCTCCAGGCATTTGCCTATAAGGTCTCCGGTAATATGGCTGTTCACATCTATGCTGCTTATAATTATGTCCTCTATTTTTTCCTCTATGAGATCATCAAGTTTGAAACCCTCTGAGTTAAAAAACTTTATTCCGTTGTATTCAAATGTGTTATGGGAGGCGCTTATAACGATGCCTGCATCGGCT
Organism: uncultured Oscillospiraceae bacterium; assembly: GCA_964619875.1. Taxonomy (GTDB): domain Bacteria; phylum Bacillota; class Clostridia; order Peptostreptococcales; family Anaerovoracaceae; genus SUG1106. Next base: position 20,083 of record CAZUFU010000001.1, on the reverse strand, counting down.
TTATAGTATCTGGTCAGATAAGCTACCGCCGGTGTGGGTATAATGCCTGCCTTGATAACATTGCCGCCAACGGCCAGAATACCTGCCGTTAAAGCGTTTTCCAGCATATCACCGGATACTCTCGTATCCCTGCCTATGATTATGGTAGGTCTTTTGCTTTCCCTACTGAGCACGAAAGTTCCTGCCTTCCCCAGATTGAATGCCAGCTCCGGAGTAAGTTCCTTATTGGCAATTCCTCTTACTCCATCGGTTCCGAAAAGTCTTCCCATGGTTTTACCTCGATTCTTCAGTCAATTTTTGATTATTCGATGATAACTTTTATTACACTAGGATTGTATTCCAATTCCAGCCCTTTATTCTCACAAACGCACTTCAGTTCAACTGTATGTGTGCCCGGTTCAAGCCCGCTGACATCCGCATAGAGTCTGAAATCATCTTCCGTAATCTGTTCTATAACTTCGGCGTTGCCGGAAACAGATACTTTCACTGTAATATCATCCACCGTAGGAATTGTATCTTCGTCAACACCTTCAAGGACAATATCGTTTTCCGTAAATGTGAAATCCCTTGTGGCAGCTCCCGCAACTGCAACCGTAATCTGCAGATGCTGGGAATCCATAGCCACTTCTATTCCTTCCGGCAGCAGAGGCTCTATGTTGATTACCGTATCCTCAAAGATATCTGAAATATCCACAGGCTTACATGTGATTGAACTTATCTGCGAAAGCAGTTCGTCCGTGCCCTTGATTGTAATGGTCTTCGGCACGGAAATCTCCCTTGTGACAAAGGTGCTCTGATTGCCCGTAATCGGAACATTGAGACTTACAGTCTTCTTATTATGCATTATAGTGGTAACAGACACATTCTCGAATTCAAGCTTCACGTTATCCACAATCTCTCCCTTGCGGTTTACAGGCACCAGTTCAATGTTCAGAGATTTCATGGTATTTCCAACCTTGCCTGCATCCACAGACGCGTTAAGTGATGCCACGCTGTTTACCAGAGTTTCTGCTCCTATTACCTTTACCTTTTCTCTGCTTACCTGCACTATGTAAGGCTCGCTGTCGTCGCTGGTCTGGTTGGTTATCACTACATTTACAGCCTTATACTCTTCGGCCAGTTTGTCTACAACCACCGTCACCTTCTGCAGGCTGACACTTTTTATATCAACATTCTCCGGTTTTTCCACCATTAGCTTCACGGTGTTTTCGCCTTCCTTAAGGCCTTCCAGGTCAACTGTGACCTTGAAATCCTTGGCCTTTACCTTATTCTTGAGGCTTCTCTGTCCTGTGTAGGAAATATTCACTGTTTCCGTAGGTGTGTCAAGGACTACAAGGCCGGCTCTCTCCAGTGCTTCTGCGTTGATATAGTTTATGGGTACATTTCTCATGGTTCCGCCGTAAGATGAGCTGTCATCCCCCAGCACATATGCCCACAGACAGATGGCTGCAAGCAATGCAAGAACCAGATTTATCTTGTTATTCTTCAGCATTTTTTACCCCCTTGCTTCACACCCTTGAGGATTGACGACAGCTTCTCGCTCAGCGTCCTGTTGGATTCCTCCAGGTATATATTATACAGGGTTTTTTCAATTTTCTTAACGTCAAGGAATCTGGTCAGCTTACCGTTCTGTGCTATGGAAATTATGCCTGTTTCCTCTGAAACGATTATCACCAGGGCATCTGAGTTTTCAGATATACCTATGCCGGCCCTGTGCCTTGTTCCAAGTTCCTTGTTCAGATTTTTATTCTGTGTAAGCGGCAGAACGCAGCCTGCTGCATAAAGCCTGTCGCCTCTGATTATGAGTGCTCCGTCATGCAAAGGTGCGCCCTCATAAAAGATATTTCCTATCATTTGTGCTGATACAGCTGCGTCTATGACGGTCCCTGTCTCAACTATGTCGCTAAGAGATGTCTCTCTCTCGATTACAATTAGTGCTCCGGTCTTAGAGGCTGACATGTCATCGATTGCCTCTACAAGCTGGCCTACCATGTATTTTGCTTCTTCCTTGTCCACCTCGCTGAGCACATTGCTGAACTTGCTTCTGCCAAGGTATTCAAGACCCCTTCTCAGTTCAGGCTGGAAAATTACCACAACTGCTATCAGTCCTACTGTCATCAGTCCTGAAAGAATCCAGTGCAGTGTGTAAAGCTGCAGTTCCTTGGAAAGCAGCGTCGCAATTACAAGCAGCAGCAACCCCTTGGCAAGCTGCTCGGCTCTGGTCTCCTTTATAAATCCGATGAGTTTGTAGATGATAAATGTCACGATCAGGATGTCCAGAATATCTGTAAATCCGATGCCTGAAACTATTTTTTCAACAAATTGTTCCATAAATCTCATTCTCCCATACTTAATCAATTCTATTTTACTTGAAAAGTGTGTGTTTTTCAAGGGGATAGTGTGATTTTTAACATTGCTGATTCAATGCATGAGAACCATGGTTGACTTATGACAGTAGGCGGTTGGCTTTTGTCGGCTCAGGGCTGTTTTCCGTTGGCTCAGGGCTGTTTTGGGCAAAAGTCAACCCTTCGAAGCCGCAAACCGTTGAAAACTCGATGGGCAGGGGTGACAATTCACAGTTTTTAGGACTTCTTCTGGTGAAAATAGCTGAAAAAGTCAACCCTTCGAGCCCGCAAACCGTTGAAAACTCGATGGGCAGGGGTGACAATTCACAGATTATAGGACTTCTTCAGTTGAAAAACTTCTAAAAAGTTAACCCTCCGATGCCTCAAACCGTTGAAAACTCGAAGGTCAGGGTTTATAATTCGGATTTTGACAGTCCTGCTCTGGGCGCTATTAGCCGAAAAGGTAAACCCTGCGACGCCGCAAACCGTTGAAAACTCGATGGGCAGGGGTGACAATTCGGCATTTTTAATTATTCTGACTGTAACAGACCTTTTTTCTCAGATATAATCCTCAACATGTGCGCTTAAATACTCTGTTATCTTCCTGAATACAGGCAATGCCGTGGCCGAACCGGATACACCGTCTTCCACGAATACAGTAATGACGAATCTCCTAGTTCGGTCCGCACCATAAGCCTCTGTCTCAGGCATGGCAATATCACAAAATCCGATAAACCAGCAGTCCTTCACGGCCCTGCCGCCTCGCGATGCCTCCGCTGTTCCTGACTTCCCCCACACAGGCAGTTCCCAGGCTTTTGATGAAGCGGTGCCATCGGTCATTACACCGCGCATCATCGTCTGAAGGGTCTGTGCCGTCTGCCGCGATATATATTGGCGGGAGATTTCATCTGTTAAGGCCGTAAAGGCAGAATTGGTAATGTCATTTGCACCACCCGGATCTGCCGGAGAGGATGCCGGGGGTGCCGGCACTACGCTGGCGGCCGGTTCTTCGTGCATGGACACCGCGGACGGCGTCGCGCTGGCGGCCTGTTCTTCATTTGAGGACGCCGCGGACATCGTCGCGCTGGCGGCCGGTGAAATTGTCTCTGAGGATGACAGCCCGGACCGGCCCGCCAGCACATGAATGGGCCTGCTGGCGCCGCCCCCTGCTATGATTGCCGTAAGCCTGGATATCTGGAGGGGCGTTGTCAGCAGGCGGCCCTGACCGATAGATATGTTGGAAATCTCCTGCCGGTCAGTTTCTGACGCATCGGGGACAAAGCCGCTGCTTTCCTCAGGATAGTCATCCAGAACCTCACTTCCCAGACCTAGCTGTGATGCCATATCCAGAATAGCATTCCGTCCTATGTCACGCCCAAGCTGAGCAAAATAACAGTTGCATGAATGTGCCATAGCATCGTACATATTTATCATGCCATGGCCACCCTCCGGTGCGGTAGAGCATGAAACAGTCACTCCCTCCACCTCCGTCTCGCCGCTGCATTCATACAGACGGTCTGCCGTGCAGAGTCCATTTTCGAGAGCAGCAGCGGCGACAACCAGTTTGAATACTGAACCTGGAGGATAGGCAGCCTGAAGTGCCTTATTGATAAGACAATCCCCGTCACTTTGAAGGCATTCTGCGATTCTGTTGGGATTGAAAGTCGGGACAGATGCCATAGCAAGTATTTCGCCGCTGGCTGCATCAGCCACTATGCAGGCACCGGAGCCGGGGTCATTTTCGGAGCCGAGGTCAGAGTCAGACTGGATTCCATGCCGTGAACCGTCACTCACTGATGAGTTTCCGCAAGCTTCGGCCATAAGTTCCTCACACCTTTTCTGCAGGCCAAGCTCAATGGAGGTTACAACGGAATTATCCTCCGGTGCTGTGCTTTCCTCACTTCGAATGTATGGTGCCCGACCGGGCAGAATGTTACCGGCAGCATCTGCAGTAAGCACAAGTCGGTTCCTGCCTGCCTTCAGCCTTTCCTCAAACATGTATTCCAGTCCGGAAACACCCCGTTTTTCCGACTGATTGAGATAACCTACCAGATGGCAAGCAGGCTGCACATCAGAATATCTGGAGGTGCTGCAGAAAACATACGCATTAAAGTCAGATTTAAGCCTTTCACTAATTCCTTCACTGTACATCTCACTCCTATAGACCAGATACCTGGAATCATCTGATGTCAGTTTACTGGCGCCTGTAGCTGCCAGAAGTTCCGAACCCTCATCAGTCATGCGTTCTTTTTTTATAATGTAATAATATTGGCAGCTGCCTCCGGTAACGGGGTTCATGTTTCTGTCAAAAATCTGCCCACGTGTATCAATGCCCTCAACAACCATTTCATACTGTGCTGTGGCCGCCTCACTGAAATCATCGTGGCACATCACCTGTATAAAAAAAAGGCGGCCTGCCAGTGCTGCCATCGGCACCACAAAAAATATAAGAGCTGTCTTCACCCGTTTCCTGCTTTTTTCCATAATAAAAACCTCCAACGGTCGTTTTACCGTCAGAGGTAGTTTTGCCGTCAGAGGTATTTTTCATTCATTCCACCTTATCGCAGATATAGTTTACCACCTGGTCGATGGTCATGTGGGTGCTGTCTATTTCCTCAGCATCTTCCGCCTTCCTAAGAGGATTCAATGCACGGGTTGAATCATTATGGTCACGCTCCACAATCTGGGCCAGCACCTGGGCCAGATCACTTTCCTGTCCCTTTTCCAGCATCTCCTTGTGTCTGCGCAAAGCCCTTTCCTCTGCAGTTGCCGTAAGGAAATACTTGTACTCAGCATCAGTCAGCACGTTTGTTCCAATGTCCCTGCCGTCCATTATGACGCTTTTTGACTGTCCCATCTTGCGCTGAAGCTCCACCAGCTTGCTCCTCACAGAGCCCAGTGCCGAGCAGTCGGAAGCTGCCTTTGAAACCTCAGGTGTCCTGATAAGATCGTTTACTATTCTGCCGTCGAGGAACACGTTTCCCTTGTCAAAATCAATTTCCGTGCGGGCCAGCATGTCTGACAGAGCATCACTTTCCTCCATGGCAATGCCCTCAGAGAGCATCTTGAGTCCGATGGCCCTGTACATAGCCCCGGTATCTATATAGTCTATACCCAGACGTTTTGCCACCGCCTTGGCAATGGTTGACTTTCCGGCACCGCTGGGTCCGTCAATTGCAATTCTGAAAATTCTTTCCGTCATCTACTTATCCTGCTTTCCTATGAGTTTTTCTATCTCCTTGATGAAAGTGTTCACGTCCGTGAACTGGCGGTATACGGAAGCAAAACGCACGTAGGCCACCTCATCCACCTTCTTGAGCTGCTCCATAATAAGCTCTCCGATATAGGTGCTGTCCACTTCTCTTTCCATGCGGTTGTTCAGCTCCCGTTCGATATCGTCAACCATCTGCTCCATTCTGGCCATGGAAACAGGGCGCTTCTCACAGGCTTTGACTATACCGTTAAGCACCTTCTGCCTGTCGAATACCTCACGGCGATTATCCTTCTTTACGACCATAAGGATAGTTTCCTCAACCTTTTCATATGTGGTAAAGCGTTTGTTGCATTTATCGCAGCCGCGTCTTCTTCTTATGGCATGTCCTTCTTCTGTAGGACGTGAATCTATAACTTTAGTATCAGGGTTGTCACAAAACGGGCATTTCATGCTTTCATACCTCCATTCTCGGTACTCTTTTCATATACTATACCACATCTTGTGGTCCTAAGTCCACTAAAATCACATCATCGCCTACGGTTTTTACTTTTTCCCATTTGATAAGTATGTCGTTTTCACCTCGTCCGAATAATCCCAGAAAGCCTCTCTCCGACGGGATGACTATTCCTCCTATAACCCCTTTTTCCAGATCCACCTCTATATCGCTTACGAAGCCTACGCTCCTGCCGTCATAAATATTTATGACTTCTTTATTCTTAAGTTTATCTGTGCTCAGCATACCTTGTCCTCCCGCTGTCCTTTGGGTTTTAATGTAATGATATATTATATTCAACGCAGGCAAAAATATGCTCAAAACCCCGGACGACCTGTGTCCGGGGTTTAAGAATCTATTGCTCGGCAGCTACTACCCTATAGTATGCCCTCGATGTTATAAGATAGGATGCAACGTAGAACAGGGCGAATGCAGCGAATGCCCCCAGAGTTATTCCCGCAAGCAAAGACGTATTGCTTATCATGAAGACTCTAAGCATCAGTGCTATTATCGGGAAAGCAAATGCCATATGGACCCCTGCCCCCAGAAGCGGAATGAAAAATACGGTCAGCACCTGAGAGTTTATGGTCTTTTTGACCTCATGGCGGCTCATGCCTACCTTCTGCATGACATCGAATCTTTCCTTATCGTCGTATCCTTCTATGACCTGTTTGTAATACATGATTATTACTGTAGCCCCCATAAAGAGCACGCTCAGTAGAATCCCCAGGAAAAACAGCCCGCCGTAAAGTCCGTATATTTCTCCTGCATTTGCTCTGTTTCTTATGCCGAGGTCCATGCGGCTGTACTGGGCTGAACCGCTGAATGTTCCGTCATATCCCTCGTTCTGAACCTTATATATGGTCTCCTGTACCTGATTAAGCCTTTCACTGTCCTGAACTCTCGAACCGTCATCTGCCATTATATCGAATGCCCTGTATGCCACCAGCTGCGGTCCCGGGCAGCTGTCTTCCATAGCCTCTTTCTCAACGATATCATATATCCTCATAAGCACGCTTTCATCCGCAACCACCAGATACAGGCAGTCGCTCATGTCTGCGGCATCAATACCACGCATTACCAGCCCTGAGGCCTCTCCTTTCACCTTAAGCTCTTCTCCTCCAAAGCTGATAACAGGTTTGTCATAGCTTATGCCCTTACCGAATACTAACACCTCATCAGCCGCCAGAGATTCATTCCTGCTGAAGCTTCTGTTATAATCCTCCAGAGTTACCAGGGACAGGCTGATTACATCTGTGTTTCCGTTAAAGACTGAGCATCTGAAAGATGTACCATCCGTATCATCAGGTTTCCCATAGAAGCTGCACAGGCTGTATTCAATCTCACCGGCGAGCTTTATGTCCTCGTCATTTATCACCCTTGTAACCACCCGGTTCAGGTCTGATGATGCTGCATGAAGAGTTTCCCCATTGCTGCCGCGCATTGTGTACTCTATTTCCATATCCCTTGGATAAGTTGTACCCATGGCTTTGTCAGCACCGATGTACAGACATGCCGTCGAGGAAATCATAACCAGCACCATTGTAGCCAGAATGCAGATGCTGGCAAGACCGGCACCGTGTTTCTTCATTCTGAACATCATGGATGATGTGGATATGAAATGACTGGTTTTGTAATAATAGTTTTTATTCTTTTTCATTGCGGAAAGCAGCGCCACACTGCCGGAAATCATACATGAGTATGTTCCCGCAATAACCAGAATAACCGCAAAGAAGAAGAAGGTAATCGCCTCCAGCGGATTTTTCACCGCAAGCGCAATATAGTAGCCTGCCGCCAGCATTACAACGCCTGCAATTGCCAGCACGTAGTTGGCACGAGGCTTCTTTTCCCCCTCTTTAGCGCTGTACAGCAGATCTATAGTCTTCATTCTATAAATCTCAATTACGTTCTTAATGTAAATAATCACAAAAATCCCCGCGAACAAAGCAGCTGTCGCTATCATGGCTCCGACACTGAAATTAAAATTGTAGTTCACACCGCCGCCCATCATTCTCAGAAGTCCCACCTGAGCCAGCTTACCGAAAACCATGCCGGAAACAAGACCCAGCACCAGGCTTGACCCCCATACGATCAAAGTCTCCCAGGCCAGAATCTTTATAATATGCCCTTTCCCCAATCCAAGCACATTATAGAGTCCAAGCTCGGTCTTCCTTCTTTTCATGAGAAAGCTGCTGGTGTAAAAAAGAAAGATTATGGCAAAAATACTCACAACCACACTGCCCAGATTGAGTATCATAGCCGCTGACCTGCCGCAGTAAAAATCGAGTACATCCGGGTCATGAGCCAGACTGCTGATTATATAGAACATCATCACTACGCCTACGCATGCAAAAATGTAAGGTCCATATATCTTCCTGTTCTTTCGTATGTTTGTCAATGCAAGTTTTGCAAAAAGTCCCCCTGTCATTGTCTCTCACCGCCTGCCCTCATATCGCTTCCTGACTGAAGCATAGTCAGAGTATCAGAAATTCTCTGGAACATTTCATCATCGTCTCCGGCTCCTCTGTACAGCTGATGGAAAACCTCTCCATCCTTTATGAACAGTACCCTGCCCGCCTTGCTGGCAGCCTTGATTGAATGAGTAACCATGAGAATTGTCTGTCCCGACTGATTTATCTCCCTGAAAATATTAAGAAGCTCGTCTGCCGATCTGGAGTCCAGCGCTCCTGTAGGCTCATCTGCCAGAATAAGTTCCGGATTGGTTATGACAGCTCTTGCCACTGCAGTACGCTGCTTCTGGCCACCTGAAACCTCGTAAGGATATTTCTGCAGAATCTCACTTATGCCAAGACCCTCTGCAATGGGTCTCAGGCGTTCCTTCATCTCCGGATACTTTTTCCCCGAAAGCACCAGAGGCAGGAAAATATTATCCATCACTGAAAAATTGTCCATAAGGTTAAAGTCCTGAAAAACGAAGCCCAGATGATCTCTTCTGAAGGAGGCTATATCTCTTTCTCTTATGGCTGACAGGTTCATGCCCTTCAGCTTCACCTCACCGCTGGTCGGCTTGTCAAGTGATGCCAGAATATTCAGCAAGGTGGTCTTGCCGGAGCCTGATTCTCCCATAATAGCCACGAACTCGCCTTCCTCCACTGTAAAGGATACGTTGGAAAGAGCCTGCACCTTGGCACCGCCGAATCTGGTGGTATATATCTTCTTTACATTATTCACTTCTAATATTGTCATCTTTTTTACCCCTCCCGGGTCCCCTTTCTGTTTTATGCTCTCATTGTACAAAAAAAGGAAATGCTCTGCCATAGCTTTGGCTTACATTTCCTCTTTGTAATCTTACATTTTTGTAAGGTCCCCCAGTTCAATCCTTATGGTGGTTCCACTTCCGCACTCTGACTGAGCTCTTATGGAACATCCGATTTTATCTGCGATACGACTGCAGAGATATAGTCCGATACCTGTGGATTTTTTATCTGCTCTGCCGTTATATCCGGTGTAACCTTTTTCGAAGATGCGAGGGAGATCCTCAGGGGCAATTCCTATACCTGTATCACTTATTACCAATTCACTGTTCTCCACCGTAATTCTTATTTCTCCCTCATCAGCGTACTTCAGCGCATTGGAAAGAACCTGCTCCACTATAAACCCCAGCCATTTCTCGTCTGTGACAGCAACGGCATCAGTTCCCTCATATATCAGCCTGTTTCTGGTTCTTATGAATTGAGAAGCATATTTTCTTACTGATTGTTTCACAATCTCATCCAAACTGCATGGCTTTATTACATAGTCGCTTCCGCCGTCAAGACGCAGGTAGCATAGTACCATTTCCACATACTGCTCTATCTTAAACAGCTCATCGGAAATCTCGCGCATAGCAGTACTGTCCGGTTCCGTCTGCAGAATGAGCCGCATTGCCGCAATAGGGGTCTTTATCTGGTGAGCCCATATGGTGTAGTATTCGGTCATTTCCTCGTAGTTCCGGCTGTTTTCAAAAGAAATACGCATTCTGTCGTCAAATGACGATTTGATAATCCGTGTGTAATCCTCCTCCAGCAGGTCTCTGGGAGCAGGCAGATGATCCATGGTTTCCGTTATTTCCTTTTCTACAAAAGCCAGCAGCTCATGTTTATCACAATATCGCGAAAAATCCCATGCTGCCAGCACACCTCCAAGAAAAGCGCATATCACCAGCCCGTAGAGCACCGGTCTTATATCTGCGTCAAAAACTATCATTACAGTGACCATGGATACAGAGAATACTGCAAACAGAAGCATACTCTTGATATGGGTTTTCATGTATTTTACAAGCATATGTAGCCCATGCCCTTTCTGGTTGTTATGAAATCTTCAAGGCCGGCAGCTTCCAGCTTCTTTCTCAGCCTGGTAACATTCACCGTGAGAGTATTCTCATCTACGAAGCTGTCAGTAGCCCAGAGTCTTTCCATGAGTGTCTCCCTGCTGACAACCTTGCCTTTGTTTTCAAGAAGGGTGAGCAGGATTCGATACTCATTTTTGGAAAGTTCTATAGTCTGTCCATTGTAGGTAAGGCTTGTGTCCTGAGTACTCAGCATGGCTCCCCTGTGCTCGATAATTCCCGTCTGTCCGGCAAAATCGTAGGTTCTTCTCAGTATAGCCTGTACCTTAGCCGTCAGCACGTTAAGGTCAAAGGGCTTTGCAATGAAATCGTCCCCGCCCATATTCATGGCCATTACTATGTTCATATTGTCCGAGGCAGAAGAAATGAAGACTATAGGAACCTTTGACACGCGCCGTATCTCGCTGCACCAGTGATAGCCGTTAAAAAAAGGCAGAGAAATGTCCAGAAGGACGAGCTGCGGATTATAATCCGCAAACTCCTCCATAATGTTTCTGAAATTCTCTGCACAGCGGGCATTGAAGCCCCATGCCTCGATATGATTTTTCATAGCTCTTGCTATGGTTCTGTCATCCTCGACAATTAAAATGTTATACATATTTCCGTACGCCTATTCCGCGTCTTTAGCTATTCTGTCATAAATTACATCCAGCACTTTTTCCAGATACAGGTTCAGTTTAAGTGAATATTGCTCTTCAGCAAACTGATCCAGAGCCATTCCTGCCGCATCTTCAAAGCTTTCCTTGTCAGAGTAGCCATAAGCTGTCAAAATGCTGCTAAGCTGCTCTTCATATTCCTTTTCGGAAACTTCGATACCTTCCTTCTGAGCGACAGCATAGACAATCATTTCCGTCTTTACCATGCTTTCCGCATAAAGTCTGATCTGCTCATTATATTCATCTGTATCGTACTTGAAGTACTCATCGAGAAATTCTTCCCACTCCATGCCCTGCTGTTCTGCAAGCTTTTCATATCGTGTATTGAACATCTCAACTTTGCTGTCCACCTCTAGGGCAATTACCTCGGTGATTTCAGTCTCAGCTACAATCTGATTCCATATCTTGGTTTTGAGGTTGTAAAGCTGTTCTTCGGTCTCCTCTTCTTCAAGCTGCTTAGCCATGCTCTTTCTGTAGTCCGCCACATTCTTTTCGTCGCTGTGTTCTTTTACAAAATCATCTGTAAGCTCGGCAGGAACGTCCACAAGTTTGGCATTTACAGTAACCACAAAGGTGACGTCTTTACCTGACAGGTCCTCATTATTGGGATAAGGGTCAGGGAACTTCAGATTGAGAGTCACAGGCTCGCCTATGGTTGCCCCGTACATTCCCTCCTGAAAACCGTCAATCATGCTTGCCTGTCCCAGAATCATCTCCTGATTGTCGGCATTCATACCGTCTGTAGTAGAACCATCTGCCAGAGTTCCTTTGTAGGAATATCTGATTTTATCGCCTTTCTCTACAACACCTTCAGTTTCCTCTTCCGTTGTAGGATACTGGGCCAGAACTTCGTCGATTGCCGCGTCTATATCCTCATCTGTGATGGTGACATCAGGCTTCTGGGTGGTATAGCTGTCATAATCAGGCAGCGTTACATATTCCGTCAGATCATATCCGGAATATGGCATTTCGATGTTGCCTCCTCCGCAGCCTGTCATGAATACAAGGCCAAGGCAAAGCACTGCAGTCAGTGCCAAGGTTAATACTTTTTTCATTTTCTTTTCCCCTTTATTTTTTATATTTTTTCAAGCTGTTTTTTAGCTTTATTTTTCTTTTTCCGGTCTGTACTTACCACGATATATACCAGCATCAGCACTGTAGCCAGATATGGAATGGTTGACGTAATATCTGCAGGAACCCCTACGCTCTGAAGTCTCAGTCCCAGAGCCTGCAGAAAACCGAAAAGCAGAGCTGCCAGGAAAACCTTAGGTGGATTGGCCATTCCGAAGATTACACAGGCAAATGCTATGAATCCCCTGCTGTTACTCATTCCCTCAGAGAACATAGTCAGATATCCCAGTGAGAGATGAGCGCCTGCAAAACCGCAGAACACTCCGCAAAGAATGCTTGCGATGAACTTCATCTTGTGGGCACTGATTCCCGCTGTTTCCAGAGACTCAGGATGCTCACCGGAAGCTCTGAGCCAAAAGCCGTAAGGCGTCCTGTAAAGGAACAGCCATGTTAAAAATACCAAAATCCATGTTATGTATACAAATATTGAGTTGTCATTAAGCAGCGGACCCAGCACCGGTATTCCGTCGAGGAAATTCATGTGCACCGTAGGCAGTGACACAATAGCTGCATCGGAAAATGTTCCCTTCACTCCGAAAATAGAGCGGAGCAGGTAAACCGTTAGTCCGGCCGCAAAGGTATTGAGAGCCATACCTATTATGAACTCATCACTCCTAAGCTTCACAACGAATACTGCAAAGAAAATTCCTATAAGAATTCCCGAAAGCACTGCCATAAGGACACCCATGGCCGCAGATGCACAGGCAAAGCTGAATGCTACCGCCACAAAAGCACCTACCAAAATCATTCCGTCCATACCTATATTCATTATGCCTGCCTGTTCTGTGAGAAGTCCTCCCATGGCAGCGAGAATAACAGGAGTGGCTGTTCTCAGTGTATTCTGCAACAGTCCTATGTTAAAAACCTCTGATAACTGACTCATTGCCTGCCCTCCTCTCTTAATCGTGCTCTTGCTTTTCTGCGTGTCTGTCTTTCCCTGATTGCCTTGGAAATACCACCTTCGGCAGCCATCAGGAAAATTATAATAGAGAAAATTATTTCTGAAAGCTCACCTGAAATGCCTATAGATAATTCCATGGCATTGGCACCTATATCTATTACCGCAAAGAAGAAACTCATCAATATTATTCCCAACGGGCTGTAATTCATTATCATTGCTACCAGCATTCCATCAAAATAAAACTCGTTTGAAATTGACGGAAGAAATCTCTGCTGGTATCCAAAAACCTCGAACATACCTACAAGTCCGCATATAGCTCCGGAAGCAACCATTGCACCGATCATTATTTTGTCCTTGCCAAGCCCGGAGAAGAAGGCAAATCTCTGGTTTTCGCCGGTAACCTTCATCTCAAGTCCAATACTGGTCTTTTTCATAACATACCAACACAGAAAAGCAATCACGGCACTGTATATTATCGCTGTACTTAAGTTTGAGCGAGCAATTACCTGCTCAAACATAAAGTCCTTCGGCACCGCATCTGTTCCTGCCATAACACCTCTGTCATGTGTTCTGAGAGGTCCGCTGCTGTTTGTCAGATATGTACAGAGGTAAATGGCTACAGAATTAAGCATGATTGTAGTTATTACCTCGCTCACATTGAGTTTCACCTTAAGCATTGCCGGTATCCAGGCATATATTCCTCCTGCCAGAGCTGCTGAAAGAAAAGCGAGCGGCACCGCTATGAAAGGGGAAACTCCCTGAAGGTACACTGCCGTCATTGTGGCCGCAAGACCACCTAAGAAAAGCTGGCCTTCACCTCCTACATTAAACATTCCTGCCTGTGAGCCTACGGCCATGGCAAGACCTGTAAGACACAACGTCAGCATTTTGGCCATAGTGTTTCCGAATACACGTGAAGAGCCAAAAGCTCCTTTAAGCATAGCAGCATATCCCTCTATAGGATTATATCCTGTCACTATCATAAGTACTGCACCAATCATCAGAGCAGCAAATATACTTAGAAAAAGAGAAATGAGATATGACTTTTTCTTTTGGAGGGTTTCTGTAATTTTAGTTATCATGCTCTCCTCCTTCTGTCTCCCTATGACCGGTCATATAATAGCTTATTTCCATCTTGTCGATTTCTCCGGACTTGAACTCTCCGGTGACCTCGCCCTCGAACATCGTTATTATCCGGTCGCTGAGTCTGAAAACCTCGTCGAGATCCGCACTCACAAGGAGAATAGCGCATCCCTGGTTTCTCTTATCGATAATCTGTTTATGTATGAATTCTATTGCACCTATGTCTACACCTCTGGTAGGCTGTGCAATAATCAGCACCGGTGTATCGAAGGAGAACTCTCTGGCCACTACCACTTTCTGCATATTTCCACCGGAAAGTTCTCCGGTTTTAGTATCCACACCACCGCCTCTTAAATCGAACTTTTCTGCAAGCTCACGAGCGTACCTGGCAATTGAAGATTGCTTCAGGTGAAGTTTATACCTTGAAAAGGCCGGCAGCTTCTCTTTACCGATAATCAGATTGTCGGTAATAGTTGATTGAAGAGATACTCCGGTGGTTACCCTGTCCTCGGGTATATGAGCTGAACCCAGTTCTCTTATCTGTCCCGGATTCATGCCGTCAGCTCTCGTACCGCATATATAAAAGCTTCCCTTCTGCAGCGGACGCATGCCTGTAAGAGCTTCCACAAGCTCGCTCTGTCCGTTTCCTTCGATGGCCGCTATTCCCAGAACCTCTCCTGCTCTCACTTCAATAGAAACACCGTTTACTGCCAGGAGACCTCTGTTGTCAGCAACGTAGATATCCTCTGCCTTTATCATAACTTCTCCCGGCTCTCCGGTTTTTTCTATATGATCAAAAAGCACTTCTCTTCCCACCATCATGGAAGCCAGTATGCGCTCGTTTACATTCTTAGTTTCCTCAACGCCAACCAGCTTTCCACGCCTCATTACTCCGACTCTGTCCGATATACTCATTACCTCATAGAGCTTGTGGGTGATGATGATAACCGTCATCTGCTTTTCTTTTACTATCCTTCTGATAACATCAAACAGTTCTTCGGTTTCCTGCGGAGTCAAAACTGCCGTAGGCTCGTCCAAAATGAGAACATCTGCCCCGCGATAAAGGGTTTTAAGTATTTCCACGCGCTGCTGAAGCCCTACACTTATCTCTCCGACCTTCGCCTCAGGATCAACCTCAAGACCGTATTCACTTACCAATCTCTCTGTTTCACGGTTTGCTTCCTTAAGGTCATACAATATCCCCATCTTACGAGGTTCTTTACTCATCAC
This sequence comes from uncultured Oscillospiraceae bacterium, assembly GCA_964619875.1. GTDB lineage: Bacteria > Bacillota > Clostridia > Peptostreptococcales > Anaerovoracaceae > SUG1106. The sequence continues at coordinate 4,682 of CAZUFU010000001.1, read as the reverse complement.
TATATTTTGTGCCACCGTAAAGGAAGGTACCAGCATAAAATGCTGGTGAACCATACCTACACCCATGCCGATAGCCTCAGCGGGGCTGAATTTTTCAACTTTTTTATCGTTTATATACACGTTTCCGTCTGTAGGCTCATGTATTCCGTAAAGAATGTTCATGAGAGTGCTTTTTCCTGCGCCGTTTTCCCCTACCAGAGCGAAGATTTCTCCTTTCCTGATATCGAAGGAAACCTGATCGTTGGCAAGCACGCCCGGAAACTGCATGGAAATATTTTCAAATCTTACTGCTGATTCCTGCAAATTCCTACCTCCCATTATACTGAAAAAAGGCGCAGCGCATATAACGCCACGCCTCATAATCGAATAGATTATTTTTCTCTGAAGGCTACTGTCTTGTAGTCGCTACCTCGATTTCTCCTGAAACAATCTTCTGAGCGAGATCTTCAGCATCAGCCTTCAGCTCGTCAGGAACCTGCTGAGTTGAGTTTTCATCACCATATGCGATTCCGATGTAACCTGTAGCCATGTCAGCCACCCAGTTTCTGCCGCCTTCGAAGATCTCTTCCTCGATGTATTTCTTAATAGCATCATAGATAGAGTCTCCGACTTCCTTAATCATTGAACCGATGATTACATCATCAAACTCAGGAGCTGAAATCTTCTGGTCCATATCAACGCCAAATGCGTAGAAGCCGCCTTCCTTTGCTGCTTCAAACACACCGTTTCCGGAGTTTCCTGCAACCTGGAATATAACATCTGCGCCCTTATCGTGAAGAGCCTGTGCACATTCCTTGCCGCCGGCCGGATCTTCAAATCCGTTATCTCCCGGAACATAGTTCTTTACAAACTTGATGTCAGGATTTGCATACTTAGCACCCTGTTCATAACCTGCAAAGAAGTCATTAATAGTAGCATTGTCCTGTCCGCCTACAGCACCGACAACGCCCGTATTTGACATATTAGCTGCAATGTATCCTGCCAGGAAGGAGCCTTCATTCTGTGCATATGTGATACACAGTACGTTCGGAAGATTTTCAAGTCCGTCAGCTACATTATCGACCCAGATAAACTTAGTATCCGGATATTCGGCAGCTACATCTGTAATCTCCCAGAACTCCCAGCCCACAGGAACTACTATATCAGCTTCATCTGCAGCATTCATCATCTGCTGCTTGTGATTTTCGTTTTTACATTCGATATATTTTACTGTTACCCCAAAGTCTGCCTGAAGTCTGTCAGCGCCCTCCTTAGCTGAGTCATTGAATGACTTATCGCCAAAACCGGTAGGCACAACTACGCAAACCTTCAATCCTTCCCCTTCAGTGTTGTCATCGCTTCCGCATCCAACCAGTGCAAACATGGAAATGATGAGAGTCAACACTAACAAAAGTGAAATACTTTTTTTCATGATTTTCCTCCGTACTTAAAGTAAAGAATAATTTCATACTTCATCAGTATACCACTTTCAGAGTTCCATTGCAAGTTTTTTAGTTGATTTAGGTCATCCCTTATGTTATCTTAATATGTATGAATCTTGAAATCTGCACGTTTACGGAGGTATAATTCTTGGAAAACAGAACTTTTGCAACGGGCAATATCCGGCCCCCTTTTCACGCTTCCAGCCTGCTTCTGCAGCTTACTGAAAACTGTACATGGAACAGATGCAATTTCTGCACTCTCTATCGCAGCGGTCATTTCAAAATCAGAAAAACGGATGAAATTCTCAAGGATATCGACAACATCGCCTATTACCGGGATTTGATTATAGAACGGCTCCGTCACAACGACATTCATACAGTTAAAAAAATGTGCTCAATGTCATCTTCTCTCACTTATGCAGAAAAACACTGCTATTCTATGGTTCTGAACTGGATTATAGCCGATGGAATGAAAACCGTGTTCCTTCAGGATGCCAATACAATCGTAATGAAAAAAGAAGATTTATGCAAAATTCTAAGATATCTTCGCAGTACCTTTCCCGAAATCGAAATCGTCGCCTGCTACGGAAGAGCCGATACTCTTTCCCGGCTCAGTACGGAAGATTTTGTCGAACTAAGAGAAGCCGGGCTCACCATGATTCATTCCGGCTACGAGAGCGGATGCGATGATGTGCTTAAACTGCTTAACAAGGGAACCAGCAGACAGCAGCAGATTGACGCCGGCAGGCGAATCAGAGAAGCCGGAATTACATTTAACATGTTCTACATGCCGGGCTGTGGCGGCAGATTCCTCAGTGAAAGAAATGCCATTGAAACCGCTCAGGTTGTAAATGAAATAGACCCTGACTTTCTGCGGATCAGAACCTTTGTGGTTAAATCAGGGGCGCCCATGTGGGAGATTGCTCAAGGTCCGGATTTCGACGAGTGCACAGACATCGAGAAGCTCGCAGAGATCCGGGATATGATATATCACCTTGACACGAACCTCAGTACTTATGTAATAAGCGATCATATTGTCAACCTCCTTCCTCTGCTGGAGGGATATGTCAATATGGATAAAGAAAAAATGCTTGATTATATAGACGGCTTCCTCGCCCTGCCTCGCCTTATGCAGAAGGAATATCAGGTTGCACGCCGCATGTGGTCCAATCATGATTATACTGAAATGGATTTGATGCCTGACCAGTACAAGATGAAAATACATGATCTGGCGGATCAGGTACCGGATGGCGAGGAGTTCGAAAAGCTGCTCAGAAAATACCTGAGAAATTATATTTAAATTAAAAGCAGGCCTGCACCCACATTTTTAACGAATGGGAGAGCAGGCCATATTTTTTATTTCATCGCTTCTTCCACCGCCACGGCCACGGCTACGGTAGCGCCGACCATCGGGTTATTGCCCATTCCGATATAGCCCATCATAGCTACATGAGCCGGTACCGATGAGGAACCTGCAAACTGAGCGTCAGAGTGCATTCTTCCCATTGTATCCGTCATACCATATGAAGCAGGTCCTGCAGCCATATTGTCAGGATGAAGTGTTCTGCCTGTACCTCCGCCTGATGCTACAGAGAAATACTTCTTGCCCTGTTCTATGCATTCCTTCTTATATGTTCCGGCAACAGGATGCTGGAATCTGGTTGGATTGGTGGAGTTACCGGTGATGGAAACGTCGACACCTTCCTTATGCATTATTGCGACGCCTTCTCTTACATCATCTGCGCCGTAGCAGCGGACCATAGCACGCTCACCCTTGGAATAAGGGATTTCATTCACAACCTTAAGTTCACCTGTATAGTAATCAAACTGAGTCTGCACATAAGTGAAACCGTTAATTCTTGAAATAATCTGAGCCGCATCCTTGCCCAGACCGTTAAGGATTACTCTCAGAGGTTTCTTTCTGCTTTTGTTGGCTGACTTGGCGATTCCGATGGCCCCCTCAGCAGCCGCAAAAGATTCGTGTCCGGCCAGAAAAGCGAAGCATTCAGTTTCATCGCGGAGAAGCATTGCCGCCAGATTGCCGTGCCCCAGACCTACCTTTCTGTCGTCTGCCACGGAACCAGGAAGGCAGAATGCCTGCAGACCCTCTCCGATAGCCTCGGCAGCTTCAGCAGCGTTTTTGCAGCCCTTCTTTATTGCAATGGCGGCACCTGTTACATAAGCCCAGCATGCGTCCTCAAAACAGATAGGCTGGATTTCCTTAGCGATTCTATAAGGATCAATACCTTTTTCTTTGCATATTTTCTCCGCATCCTCAAGACCTGCGATTCCGTATGCTGACAGGGCATTTTCAATTTTTTCTATTTTTCTGTCGTAATTTTCAAAAGTTATCTTTTCGGTTCTTTCGCTCATTTGGGCTGCCTCCTATTCCTTTCGCGGGTCGATAGTGCGAACCGCTTCGTCAAATCTGCCGTACTTGCCGCTGGCCTTTTCTATAGCCTCCATAGGCTCTATTCCGGCCTTGATGTTATCCATCATTCTGCCCAGATTTACATATTTATAACCGATGATATTGCCTTCCTCGTCCAGACCCACTTCGGTGATATAACCCTCTGCAAGCTCCAGATATCTAGGTCCCTTTGCCTTTGTGGAATAAATTGTTCCCACCTGGCTTCTGGTTCCCTTTCCGAGGTCTTCAAGTCCGGCACCGATTGCAAGTCCGCCTTCTGAGAAAGCTGACTGGCTTCTGCCGTATACAATCTGCAGGAAAAGTTCTCTCATTGCAGTGTTTATGGCATCGCAGACAAGGTCTGTGTTAAGTGCCTCCAGCAGCGTCTTGCCGATAAGAATCTCCCCGGCCATGGCTGCAGAATGGGTCATGCCTGAACATCCCAGAGTCTCTACAAGTGCTTCCTCGATGATTCCGTCCTTGATATTGAGTGTCAGCTTGCAGGCTCCCTGCTGAGGTGCACACCAGCCCACTCCGTGGGTCAGTCCTGAAATATCGGACACTTCCTTCACCTGCACCCATTTGCCCTCCTGAGGGATAGGAGCAGGACCGTGATATGCGCCCTTATTTACAGGACACATATTTTCTACTTCTTTTGTATATATCATTTTCTCCTCCTAAAACGGGGTGCTTGATCCGCGCCCCGGCTAAATCATTTTCTTTCGACAAAATCATTATAGCTTATAGAAGGCTGGAAAGCAACATAATCCCGCATCACAATTTTTGCAAAAAAAAAGGCGCTCTAAATTATCGTGTGGGTGTGGGTGCTCTCTAAACTATCGTGTGGGTGA